>CANFJC010000091.1 GCA_947447245.1 Comamonadaceae bacterium | reverse complement strand
GGGCGCCCGATTGTTGGTGGGCAATCAACGGCGTGGTGCCTTGTATTCACCGACTGTTTTGGACCAAGTGACGCCTGACATGATGCTTGTGAAAGAGGAAACCTTTGGTCCTGTTTCGCCCATCATTCAGTTCAAGAACATCGATGAGGCCATTCAAATGGCCAATGGCACGGCCTACGGCCTGTCAAGCGGGGTGTGTACCAATCGCATGGATTACATCGTGCGTTTTGTGAACGAACTTCAAATGGGCACTGTGAATGTGCGCGAGGTGCCTGGCTACCGCTTGGAGCTCACACCCTTTGGCGGCATCAAGGACTCTGGCTTAGGCTACAAAGAAGGTGTGCAAGAAGCCATGAAAAGCTTCACCAACATCAAAACCTATTCTTTGCCGTGGGCTTGAATTGACTTCACATTTGTCAAACGCAATTTCGACTGAAACACCATGGCCCTCACGCTCACTGACATTGAAAAACTGTTCGATCAAAGAGGGCATGAGCAATACACAGGCGAGCCTGTGACCCAACTGCAGCATGCCTTGCAATCTGGTTTTCTAGGAGAGCTAGAAGGTGCCAGCGATGAATTGGTCACGGCTGCTTTCCTTCATGACTTAGGCCATATGTTGCATGATTTGGGTGAGACACCCAGCATCCATGGTGTTGACGATGTCCATCAATACCGAGTTGTTCCCTTCCTGCGAGGTTTGTTTCCAGACGCCGTGATCGATGCCATTCAAAGACACGTCGATGCCAAGCGGTATTTGTGCGCCACAAGACCCGAATACCACGACAGTTTGTCTGAAGATTCCAAGCGCAGTTTGAAACTGCAAGGTGGTATTTTCACTGAGCAAGAAGCGGCCACTTTCATTGCAGAACCTGGCGCCAAAGATGCGGTGCGAGTGCGCCTCTGGGACGACCTTGCAAAACAACCCAGCCTCCAAACGCCAGGGCTCTCTCACTACCTGCAAATTGCAAAACGTTGCGCGTTGAAAGTTTAAGATGGCCATGACTTGGCCTGTTTTGATCTTGGTGCTGTTTGGCGCATTGCTGCACGCCAGCTGGAACGCACTTGTGAAATCTAGCTCAGACAAAACACTGGACACTGCTCTCATTCATGTCCTGTGTTCGCTGTTGGCCCTGCCTGTCTGTTTGTACGTTGGGCCGCCGCCTGCAGAGTCTTGGCCTTATATCTTTTGCTCCCTGGTGGTTCATGTCGGCTACTACTTTGCTTTAGCCGGAGCCTATCGACATGGTGAATTGGGGTTGACCTATCCCTTGATGCGGGGCACTGCGCCGATGTTGGTGGCACTGACATCCTTTGTATTGATTGGTGAAGATTTGTCACCCTTGGCTTGGTTGGGCGTGGCTTGTATCAGCGGTGGTGTTTTGTTGCTAGGCTTCACGCGGGAATGGTGGACGCATCGGAAAGCCATTTTGTTTGCCCTTTGCAATGCAGTGCTCATTGCCGTTTACACCGTCATCGATGCCAAAGGTGTACGAAGCTCCGGTCATGTGCTGCAATACATCAGCATGTTGTTTGTCTTGGACGGATGGCCTTTTGCGCTTTTGGTCTTCATGCAACGCAAAGGGCAGGTGTGGCCTTACGTGCGCAAGCGTTGGCCTGTTGCAGCAGGTGGTGCATGCGCCTCTATCGGCTCTTACGCCATTGCGCTGTGGGCCATGACCGTCGCCCCTGTGGCCATGGTGGCGGCGCTGCGAGAAACATCGGTATTTTTTGCGGCACTCATTGGCGCTTGGTTTTTGAAAGAAGTTTGGACTCGACAAAGAATTGCAGGCACTGTGGCCATTCTGTCTGGTGTTGCCGCACTTCGTTTGGGTTAGTGGTTGAGGACACGTGCACTAGGAGATCTCATTCATGGCAACACAAAGTTTTCCAACTCACGCCAAAATTGTCATTGTGGGCGGCGGCATTGCGGGTTGTTCTGTGGCGTATCACTTGGCCAAGTTGGGTCAAACCGATGTGGTCTTGTTAGAGCAGGGCAAACTGACCAGTGGCACCACCTGGCATGCCGCTGGCTTGGTGGGCCAAATGCGCCCCAATCGCAACATGACGCGCATGAGCAAGTACGGCATTGAACTTTATTCAACGCTAGAAGCCGAAACGGGCTTGGCCACAGGTTGGAAACAATGCGGCAGTGTGAATGTAGCGCGCACACCTGAGCGCATGAAAGTTTTGAGAAAACAAATTGCATTGGCCAGAAGCTTTGGTGTGGAAGTTCATGAAATCACACCCCAAGAAGTGGGTGAGCGTGCACCCTTGCTTAGAACCGATGACTTGGCAGGCGGCATTTGGATTCCAGGTGACGGCAAGGCCAATCCTGCTGATTTGTGCATGTCCTTGGCCAAAGGTGCAAGGCTGCATGGCATCCAAATTTTGGAAGACATTGAAGTCACAGGTGTTGACTTGAATGACGGTCGCGTGAGCGGTGTGAAAACCAAGCAAGGCGACATTCAGTGCGAAATCTTGGTGAACTGTGCGGGCCAATGGGCGCGCCAATTTGGTCAGTTGGCAGGCGTCAATGTGCCGCTTTATTCTGCTGAGCATTTCTACATCGTGACCGACAAGATTGAAGGCATTCACCCCATGTGGCCCGTGGTGCGAGACCCCGATGGCTACATCTACTACAAAGAAGAAGTGGGTGGCTTGGTGATGGGCGGCTTTGAGCCTGTGGCCAAACCTTGGAATGTGCACCCAATTCCTTCTACATTCCAATTTGAGTTGCTAGGGGAAGACTGGGATCAGTTTGAAATTTTGATGCAAAACGCCATTCACCGCACACCGTGTTTGGAAACAGCCAAAGTCAAAATGTTGCTCAATGGCCCCGAGAGTTTCACGCCGGATGGCAATTTCATTTTGGGTGAGGCACCTGAAGTTCGAAACTATTTTGTGTGTGCTGGCTTCAATTCTGCCGGCATTGCCAACTCTGGTGGTGCCGGCCGCTTGATGGCGGAGTGGATTGTGGGCGGTGAACCAAGCGTTGATTTGTGGGACGTTGATGTGCGCAGGTTTGGCGCGTTCACTGGCAATCGGAAGGCGCTCTCTGAACGCACTGCTGAGACACTTGGTTTGCACTACGCCATGCGTTGGCCTCGGCAAGAGTTGCAAACGGTGCGGCCTTTGCGTTGCTCGCCTTTGTATGACATTTTAGCTGCCAAGGGCGCAGAGTTTGGCAGTAAAAATGGCTGGGAGCGTGTGAATTATTTCCGACCTGCGGGGGCGCCGCCTGCTCGAGATACTTTGGATACGCCAGACTGGTTGCCCTGGGTGCAAGCTGAACAAAAAGCCACCCGCGAGGCTGTGGCTTTGTACGATCAAAGTTCCTTTTCAAAACTTGCAGTGCGAGGCCCAGATGCCTTGGCATTTTTGCAAACCATGTGCGCCAATGAAATGAACGTTGCCATTGGCAAAATGGTTTACACCCCGCTGCTCAACGACAGAGGCGGTTTCGAAAGTGATCTGACCGTGATTCGATTGAGCGCTGATCGCTTCATGGTCGTCACAGGGTCAGGTCAAACAACGCGCGATTTAGATTGGCTGCAGCGACATGTCACTCCCGAAATGCGGGTCTACGTCGATGATGTCTCTGCGCAGTTTTGTGTCTTGTCATTGATGGGTCCCAATTCGCTGGCTTTGATGTCAAAGCTTTGCCATGAAGACTTGTCACCGCAAGCTTTGCCTTTTGCACACACCCGTGAAATTGATGTGGGCCATGCCAAAGTGCGTGCGGTACGCATGAGCTATGTGGGCGGCCCGGGTTATGAGTTGTACGTGCCTGTTGAAATGACAAGGCACGTGTACCTGGCTTTGCAAAATGCAGGTGCAGACATGGGCTTGCGAGATGCCGGTTACTACGCCTTGGATGCCCTGCGCATCGAACGTCAAAGGCGAGCATGGGGCGCCGAGATGGGACCCGATGAAACGCCCTTTGAAGCGGGCTTGTGGACGGGTGTGAAACTCGACAAAGCCAGCGACTTCAAAGGCAAGAAAGCCTTGTTGGCCAAAAAAGCACAAGCTGGATTTCAAGCTGAGAAGAAGCTTGTGAAGATTGTTGTGAAAGACGCGCAACATTATTTGTGGGGTGGTGAGCCCCTCAGTGTGGCTGGTGAATTTGTAGGCGAGGTCACCTCGGCAGGTTGGGGTTATGAGGCCGGCACGATGGTGGCATTGGGTTACATCCGAGGCCATTGGGCGCAACAAGCCATCCAAAACCTGCAAGCGCAGGCCGAGTTATGGGGTGTGCCTGTCGATGTTCTGATTCACGAAGCGGCTTGAGTCAAGGGCTTCAAGCAAGCAGACAGGCATAATTTAGCCTTTGCTCAGCATCTGTCTGGGCTTCACTTGGAATTTGAATGACCTTATTGGCTATTTTGTTGGGTACCTTGGCTGCTGGTATTGGAAGTGTTTGGTTGGCGGCCTGGCTCAGCTTTGGCATTGTGAGCCGCTATACCCAACACATGCTGAGCTTGGCTGCAGGTGCATTGCTGGCCACCGCTTTTTTGCACCTTCTGCCTGAAGCCTTTGAAGCTGGTGTTCAAGCCCATAACCTGTTTATGACCTTGTTGTTTGGTTTGCTGTTTTTCTTCTTGCTCGACAAAGCAGAGCTTTGGCACCACGGCCATGAGCATCACCATGGCGATGTACATCATGGCGAACTACACCATGGCCATGATCATCAAGACGCGCACGGGCATGATCACGCGCATTCACATGCTGCACATGCACCTCACGATCACGGCGCGCACGCAAAGCCCTTGGCGGGTGGTTGGGCCATCTTGGCGGGTGACAGCGTTCACTGCTTTGGCGATGGTGTCCTGATTGCCTCTGCATTCATGGTCGATTTGAAGTTGGGTGTGGTGGCTGCTTTGGCCGTTTTGGCTCATGAAGTGCCTCATCACATGGGCGATTTGGTGGTGCTGCGAGAGGGCTCCCAAAGCCGGCAAACTGCCGTTTTGAAAGTCTCATTGGCGGGCGCTATCACCGCTCTGGGTGGGCTGACTGGCTACGCATTGTTAGACCAGCTGCATGGCGTCTTGCCCTACATGTTGGCCATTGCCAGCAGCAGTTTTATTTATGTGGCACTGGCCGATTTAATTCCGCAATTGCAAAAACGTTTAAGTTCACGCGAAACGGCAGCCCAAATTGTGTGGCTCTTGTGTGGCATTGGATTGGTCAGTGCTGTCAGTGTGTTGGCACACTCTTTTATTTTGCATTGACGCAAAGCAAAGCGTTGCCGTTACAGTGACCATCACTGTGCCACTTTGATCGCAAGGCTTAGCCTTTTGCGCAGGGCAATCCGGGCGTGTTGCACCACTCGCTCCAGCTACCAGGGTACAAGCGTGTGATGCCTAAACCGGCAATTTCCATCGCCAAAATATTGGGCACAGTACTCACGCCACTGCCGCAGTGGTGAACCACAGTGGCAGGGTCTCTGCCTGCTAGAAGCTTTTCAAATTCAGCTTTCAACACTTCTGCAGATTTGAAGAAACCATCTGCGCCTAGGTTTTCAGTGAAAGGCCTGTTCAAGGCGCCTGGAATGTGGCCAGCCACAGGATCGAGGGGCTCCGTTTCGCCGCGATACCGCGCAGCACCACGGGCATCTATCAGGGTTAAATTGGGATGCCCCACTTGAGGTGCCAATTGATCAGTACTGACCCATTCACGCAAAGCAGATTTCAATTCAAACTGGCTGTTGATGGGCTTCAATGCTGCAGGTGAGCCTTTCTCAACGGCGCCCCCTGATGCCTCCCAGGCCTGAAGGCCACCATCTAAAACGGCCACAGCATCATGGCCCAACCATTTCAGCATCCACCACAAGCGGCCGCAATAGTTGGCGCCATTGCGGTCGTAAACCACAGCCTGCATTTGGTTTTCAAAGCCTAAGCTGCCTAACCATGTGGCCACGTCTTCACGCGAGGGTAGGGGATGTCTGCCGCCGTTGACAGCCGATGGACCGTGCGTGCTGAGGTTGCGATCTAGATGAGCTTGGTGTGCACCCTGAATGCGAACCGTGGCAAACAGGGTGTCCGCCATTTCGGGTTTCATCAGGTCGCCGGTGCAATCAAACACCATGAAAGATTGGCCTGAAGTTTGCAAGTCTTTAAGCTGTTGAACAGAAATGAGGGTGGTGTACATGTCGATGCCTTCAGTCGTTGTTGGTTTGCAATGTGGCGGGTGTGCTGGCCTTGTTTCGGCCGCTTAAAGCAGTGGCTGCAATGCCACTCATCACAATGACCAATATACCGCCCCAGCCGATCCAAGGTATTTGATCGCCAAATAAAAACAAGCCAAACAAGGCTGAAAAAACAATGCCTAAGTATTGCAAGTTGGCAACCACCATGGTGGCGCCGTCGTTGTAGGCGCGGGTCATGCACCATTGGCCCAATGCAGCCAAGATGCCAATCGGTAACAACAGCCAAGCTTGCGGCCAGATCCATTCGCTGGTGCCGGTGAACAGCATGACAAGCGCGCCAGATACGGTTGCTGCCAATGAAAAATAAAACACAGTGCGTTCAACCGGCTCGCCTTCTCTGCCAAGTTCAGCCACCTGAATGTAGGCCATGGCGGCAATCATGCCGGAGGACAAGCCCACCAATCCTGCAAGCACTTGATTTTGTTCGATGGTGGGCCGCAGAATCATGACCACACCCAAAAAGCTGATCACCACACTGAGCACCACAGGCAGTTGGCGCTTCGCATCCAGAAGATTGCCTTTCCAAAGTGTGGCACCTACCAAAAAGGCAGCGACCCAAATGCCACTCATGTAGTTCAAGGTCATGGCCGTGGCCAAGGGCAAATAAGCGATTGCATAAAACCATGCAGCCAAAGACACCACCCCCGTGAACGCGCGCCAAGTGTGCATTTTGGGCACAGTGGTTTGAAGTGAAATGCCATTGCGTTGACAGGCATAGGCCATGAGCAAGGTGCCAATGGCGCCGCGATAGAAAACCAATTCAAAGGTGCTGAAGTGCTCCGCTGCAAATTTCACACACACACTCATGACTGAAAAAAACAGCGAGGCTAAAACCATCCATAGTGCTTTCATGCAGCTTAGTCGCTTGAAGCTTCGTTCATCGATGTGCTCATTTTGTGGCGATACCACTCGTGGAAATGTTGCATGCCGTCTTCCATGGGGCTTTGGTAGGGGCCCACTTCGTTGTCGCCCCGTTGCATCAGCGCTTTGCGGCCCGCATCCATGCGCTCTGCAATCTCATCGTCTTCCAGACAAGTTTCCATGTAGGCCGCTTTTTGGGCTTCTACAAAATCGCGCTCGAAAGCCACGATTTCTTCGGGGTAATAAAACTCCACCATGTTGAGTGTTTTCTCGGGGCTGATGGGGTGAAGTGTGGACACCGTGAGCACATGCGGATACCACTCCACCATGATGTGAGGGTAGTAGGTGAGCCAAATGGCGCCATATTCAGGAACGGCACCTTGTCGGTATTGCATCAGTTGTTTTTGCCAACGTTCATAGACAGGGCTGCCAGCCTTGCCCAAACGGTTGGCAACGCCCACGGTTTGAACTGAGAATTCTTTTTTGAATTGCCAACTGAGGTCGTCGCAAGTGACGAAGTTGCCAAGGCCCGGGTGGAAGGGCTCGACATGGTAGTCCTCAAGGTAAACCTCGATGAAAGTTTTCCAGTTGTAGTTGCATTGATGCATTTCTACATGGTCGAGTTTGAAGCCGGTGAAATCTAAAGCGGCACGTGGCCCCATGCCGGCCAAGTCGGCTTCAATGTCACGCCCATTGTCTTCAAACAACAAACCATTCCACTCGCGAAGCGGGTAATTTTGGAGGTTCAGACAAGGGTCTTGTGCGAAATGCGGGGCACCTAAAAGCTGACCTTCGGGGGCATAGGTCCAGCGGTGCAAGGGGCACACGATGTTGCCGCCGGCACTGCCTTTTTGCGCTGTATTAAGTGAGCCTCGTCCTTGCAACATCACAGCTTGGCGGTGTCTGCAGATGTTGGAGATCAGCTCAATGCCCTGCTTGGAGCGAACCAGAGCGCGACCCCCCGATTCTTGGGGCAGCACGTGGTAGTCCCCGATGTCGGGAACTGACAGTTGATGGCCCACGTATTTGGGGCCTTGCTGAAAAATGGTTTTCAGCTCGCGCTGAAACAGCGCATCATCGAAATAGCTTGAAACTGGTAGTTGGCTTGCGGCCTGC
The DNA here is from genome assembly GCA_947447245.1 of Comamonadaceae bacterium. Taxonomy (GTDB): domain Bacteria; phylum Pseudomonadota; class Gammaproteobacteria; order Burkholderiales; family Burkholderiaceae_C; genus Limnohabitans_A. Next base: position 1,556 of record CANFJC010000091.1, on the reverse strand, counting down.
TGCAGTTGAAGACTTAAATCAGACATGGGTGACCTGACCTAGAGACTCCCCCTATGAAGGGGCAGGAACATGCGGGTAACCTAGGGCTATCCCGCGAAAAAAGCGAACCGAAGTTCGCCGATGAAGAGGCATTGTAGCCTCAGGTCAGCAATTTGGGGCCGAAGTCGACCTAAAATGCCCTTCTTTAGATCTAAAAACGCCATGCCCAAAGCACCTACTCCTTCAGCCAAAGCTCAGGCCGACCAGACACTGCCCGCCAGTTATGAAGAGGCGGTGCAAGAGTTGGAACAATTGTTGGCTAAATTGGAATCAGGTCAGTTGCCCCTTGATCAATTGCTGACCCATTACCAACGCGGCGCTAGCCTTTTGGCTTTTTGCCGCGAACGATTAACAGCCATCGAAAACCAAATCAGTGTGTTGGATGAAGGGACCTTGAAACCTTGGGATGGTGCATGAACTTTCCATTTTCAAATAACTTCAATTTCAAAGCTTGGTCCGAAGCGCGCTTGGCGCAAGTTGAACAAGTTTTGAAACAGGGCATTGACGCCCATGCCCCCGCTGGTTTGGGTGAGGCGATGCGCTACGCGGCATTGGATGGCGGTAAACGTCTCAGGCCTCTTTTGGTTTTGGCAGCTGCAGAAGCTGTGGGTGTTGATTTGGAAGCCGCTACCGTGTCTGATCAACCCAGTGCCTTGGCTGCATTGCGCGCGGCTTGTGCGGTTGAATTGATTCATGCTTATTCCTTGGTGCACGATGACATGCCTTGCATGGACAACGATGTGCTTCGCCGTGGCAAACCTACTGTGCATGTGAAGTATGGCGAAGCACAGGCTTTGTTGGCAGGCGATGCATTGCAGGCTTTGGCTTTTGAATTTTTAACACCCCAAGATGGCAGCACTGATGTCAATGTGCAGGCTGCGCAAGTGGCCTTGTTGGCCAGAGCTTCTGGCTATCAAGGGATGGCGGGTGGGCAAGCCATCGATTTGGCCAGTGTGGGTGTGCCCTTGAATGAGGCCCAATTGCGTCAAATGCACCGTCTTAAAACAGGTGCGCTGTTGCTTTGCAGTGTGCAATTAGGGGCTGTCAGTGCGGGCAAACCTTCGACTTTGATCTTCGACGCCTTCACGCAGTATGCGCAGGCTTTAGGCTTGGCTTTTCAGGTGGTTGACGACATTTTGGATGTCACTTCTGACTCCGCCACTTTGGGCAAAACTGCGGGCAAAGATGCAGCGGCCGACAAGCCAACTTATGTGTCGCTCATGGGCTTGGAGCAGGCCCAACAGTTGGCTGCCAAACTCTACGCAGAATCCCTGGCAGCGCTTGATGCCAGCGGCTTGAACACCACAGCCACTGCCGCATTGCGCGCCCTGGCCACACAAGTGGTGCAACGAAAAAATTAACATGCTTGAATCGATTCACTCCCCCCAAGACCTTCGAAAACTCAAACGCGGTGACTTACCCCGCTTGGCCGCTGATGTGCGCCAGTGCGTTTTGGACAACGTGTCGCAAACTGGTGGTCACTTAAGTTCCAACTTGGGTACCGTGGAACTCACAGT
>CANFJC010000090.1 GCA_947447245.1 Comamonadaceae bacterium | reverse complement strand
GGTGAAGAACGAAGGTTTGGACATCATCAGTGCCCATTACATTCGCAGTTTGAACACGGTTGATTTGAAGCCTTGGGCCCGCCGCGGCGGCAAAGGTGTTTACATCAATCACGAAGCTTCAAGAACTTCCAACGATTGCTATGTGTGCGAAATTGCCCCAGGCAAACAGCTCGAGCCACAACGTCAAATTTTTGAAGAGATGATCTATGTGTTGTCTGGCCGTGGCTCCACCACGGTTTGGAATGACGAAGGCCATCGCATCACATTTGAGTGGCAAGCGGGCGCCTTGTTTGCCATTCCTTTGAACTGCATGCACCAACACTTCAATGGTTCAGGCAAAGATGCTGCGCGTTTTGTGGCTGTGACCAATGGCCCGCCCGTCATTAATTTGTACGAAGACTTGAACTTTGTGTTCAACACGAAACACGACTTTGCCAATCGCTTCAATGGCGAGCCAGATTACTTCAGTGGCAAAGGCGAGCAAAAAGGTTTGCTGCTGGAAACCAATTTTGTGGCCGATGCAGTCAATTTGCCTTTGATCAGCGCCAAAGAGCGTGGTGCGGGCGGTGGTCACATTCGCTTCAACATGGCGCGTGGCTCCATGAACAGCCACATTTCTCAATTCCCGGTTGGCACCTACAAAAAGGCCCACTGCCACGGGCCAGGAGCGCACGTGATTATTTTGAGCGGTGAAGGCTACAGCTTGATGTGGCCCGAAGGCGAAGAGCCCCGTCAATACGATTGGGAAGTGGGCGCCATGATTGTGCCGCCCAACATGTGGTTCCACCAGCATTTCAACACGGGCCAAACCCCCGCAAGATACCTTGCTTTCAAACACGAGGTGGTGTCCATTCGAAATGCCCAAGGCGTGCCTAAGGCTTGGATCAGCCGCCGTGTGGGCGGTGATCAAATTGATTATGCTGATGAAAGTCAGGCCGTTCGCACGCGCTTTGAAGAGTCCTTGGCCAAGCACGGCATGACACCGCGCATGGAAGAGGCCTACGAGGCAGAATTGCCTACATTGCCACCTAAATCCTAATCGGAGTTCTCACATGAGAAGTAGTCGTTTTTCACGTCGACAAGTGATTCAAGCTGGCGTGGCCTCTTTGGGCGCCATGTCATTGGGAAGCTTGCAGGCACAACCTTCAGCTGCCGCAACAGGCGCCTTGGCTGCCTTGACGGGCGCTGAGCGTCAAAAGCGCTTGGCGGAAGGCGCCCGAAAAGAAGGCGTTGTGAGCATCTACACCTCCATGCCACAAGACGACATGGGTGCGCTCACGTCGGCTTTTGAAGCCAAGTATGGCGTCAAGGCCAAAGTGTGGCGAAGTGGCTCTGAGAAAATATTGCAACGTGGTTTGTTGGAAGCCAAGGCCAACCGTTTTGAAGTCGATGTTTTTGAAACCAACAGTCCTGAAATGGAAGTGTTGTCGCGTGAAAAAATATTGATTGCCGCCAATTCTCCTTTCTTGAATGAATTAATCCCGCAAGCCATTCCTGCGCACAAAGAATGGATTGCCACCCGCTTGAATATTTTCACATGCGCTTACAACACCAAGTTAGTTCGCAAAGAAGAACTGCCCAAAACCTACGCAGACTTGTTAGATCCCAAGTGGAAGGGCAAGTTGTCGGTTGAGGCTGATGACAGCGACTGGTTGGCAGAAACTGTCATGAAAATGGGTGAAGAAAAAGGCATTGCCTTGTTCAAAGAGATTGCGCGCAAGAATGCAATTTCAGTGCGCAAAGGTCACACATTGTTGGCCAACATGGTTGCTTCAGGTGAAGTACCCATGGCGCTCACTTTGTACAACTACAAAATTGAGCAAATGAAAAACTCTGGTGCGCCAGTTGATTGGTTCTCTTTAGATCCCACGATTGCAAGGCCCAATGCCAATGGTGTTGCACGCAGTGCTCCCCACCCGCATGCTGCCTTGTTGTTCCAAGATTTTGAATTGACAGAAGGTCAACACATTTTGGGCAAGCGTGATTTCATTCCGACCAGCACCAAAGTGCCTTCTAACTTGAACAAAATGCCACTGACTTTTGCCAACCCCAAAACAACTTTGGACGATGGTCATAAGTGGAACAAAATTTACGACGATGTTTTCAACCGCAAGGGCTGAAATTAGATTCGTGAATGTTTGCCAAGCATTGTGTGCGCCTTAAAGGAGACTCTATGATTCGCAGAACATTGTTTGGTTTGGTTTGTGTGAGTGTTTGGGGGCTTGCTTTGCCTGCCTTTGCGCAAGCAGACCCTAACCTTTTGCGCAGTACAGCGCCTGATCGCAGCGCTAAATTGGCAGCCGCTGCCAAAGTAGAAGGCGCATTGACGCTTTACACCTCGATTGCAGAAAAAGATTTGAAACCCTTGATCGAGCCGTTCGAGAAAAAGTACGGCGTCAAAGTTTCAACTTGGCGAGCCAGTGGCGACAGCGTCATGAACCGCACACTGAACGAAACCAAAGCCAAGCGTTACACCGTGGACGTGGTGCATGCAGGGGCTGTTGAGTTGGAAGTCTTGCACCGCGAAAAAATGTTGCAAGCAGTGGCTTCGCCTCACTTCGCTGAATTGATGCCAGGCAGTGTGCCCGCTCACAAAGAATACGCCACCACCATCTATTCCATGTGGGTTCAGGCTTACAACACAGGCGCTGTGAAAAAAGCAGATTTGCCCAAAACTTATCAAGACTTGTTAGACCCAAAATGGAAGGGACGTTTGGGTTATGAGGTTGAAAACATCGACTGGTTTGTGACGGTGGTTCAGTCCATGGGCGAGGCCAAAGGCTTGCAATTTTTTCGCGACTTGGCATCGACCAATGGCATCTCAGTTCGCAAAGGCCACACCAATTTAACCAACATGGTGGCGGCGGGTGAAGTGCCCGTAGCGCTCACTGTTTACAACTACATGCCAGAGCAGTTGAAGAAAAAAGGCGCGCCCATTGATTGGACAGTTTTGCAGCCTGCTGTCGTGCGTGGCAATGCCGTGGGTGTGATGAAAAATGCAAAGAACCCCGCTGCTGCTGCTTTGTTTATGGATTATTTGCTAGGTGAAGGCCAACAAGCCTATGCCGATCTCGAGTATTTGCCTGCCAACACCAAGATTGCCAACAGCCTTCGCAACTACAAAATGCTGGTGGTGGATCCAGAAGAAAGCTTGGACCGCCGTGAAAAATGGCGCAAGTTGTACGATGAAATTATCATGCGAGGAGCTAAATAAATGAGTGCATCTCAAGCCACAGTGGCAGAGCCCGCCACACTGTCTAAATTAGACATTCGCAACATGGGCTTGATCACTTTGGGGCACTCGCTAACCCATTGGTATCCGGCCACATTCTTCATGTTATTGCCACTCATCGGCAATGAAATGGGCCTCACCTACAGCCAAATTGGCTTCATCATGACTTGCCAGTACGCAGCAGGTGCGATCTCTAATGTGCCTGGCGGCATGTTGGTTGATGTGTGGGGCAAGAAGGGTCAGTTGATGGCCCTTTCCTTATTCTGGGTGGGCTTTCCCTATCTCATGATGGGATTCAGTTCGCAGTATTGGATGCTGCTCATTTGCGTCATGTTGGTAGGCATTGGCAATAATTTATGGCATCCCACAGCCATTCCATTGCTCGGCAGCATGTTTCCAAAACGCAAGGGCTTGGCTCTGTCCTTGCATGGCATGGGTGGCAATGTGGGGGATGCACTGGCACCTTTGGCGGTGGGCGCATTGCTCACCACTTTGTCATGGCGCGAAATTGTGGTGCTCAATGTGGTGCCTGGTGCTGCCATGTCAATGCTCATTTTGTTTTTCTTAGGCACCATGACATTTGCACCTAAGACAAAAGCAAAAGCAAGCCTTGAAAACAGTGCAAGTGGCAATGGCTCAGAAGTTGTCGAATCAAAAGGACAAAGTCTGCGCAGCTATGTAGAAGGGCTGAAAGCCTTGATGCAAACACCGGGCTTGTTCTTGCTCACCCTCAGCTCTGGTTTCAGATCAATGACGCAAGGCACTTTGCTGACTTTCTTGCCTTTGTACTTGGCCAATGAAATGCACTACGACGTCTTTTGGGTGGGTGCAGGCATGGCCCTTTTGCAGCTCACAGGTTTTATTGCGGCGCCCATTGCCGGCCATCTGTCAGACACCATGGGACGCAAAAACATTTTGATGGCATCTTTTGGCATGAGCGGCGTGGTCTTGTTGCTCATGACCTTTGCAGGTGGCTCGCCTTGGTTTGTGTTCCTCATCGCTGTGTTGGGATTTTTCCTCTACGCTGCCAGACCCATCATGCAGGCATGGATGTTGGATGCCACGCCAAAAAACATGGGTGGCACAGCCATTGGTTTGATGTTTGGCATGCAATCAGGTGCGCAAGCCATTGCCCCCATTTTGGGTGGCATTGTGGCGGATCACTATGGCCTGCTGGCAGCGTTCTATTTGTTAGCAGCCACCATCATCATTGCCAACATCATGGTGATTTGGATTCCGGCCATGACGAAGGATGCCTCCAATGTCTGAATCATCCCAAGACCATGCGGGTCGCCGCGATTTCTTGAAGGGTGTGGCCAGTGCATCTGCAGCGGGTGTTGCATTGGTTCAACAAGCACAAGCCGCTGCACCATCTAACACCTCTAGTCTCAGCCCCGTTGATGCAAAAGCCATAGACAGTGGCCGTTTAATTCCGCGCCCCGGTTCTGACTTCATGGTCGATGTGATCAAAACATTGAACGTGGAATACGTGGCAGCCAATCCAGGCTCAAGTTTTAGAAGCCTGCATGAGTCGGTGGTGAACTATGGCGGCAACAAAGCACCAGAATTAATCACATGCCTGCACGAAGAATCTTCAGTGGCCATCGCTCATGGATACGCCAAAGCGGCAGGCAAACCGATGGCTGTGATGGCACATGGCAGCGTCGGATTTCAACATGCCGCCATGGGCGTCTACAACGCATGGTGCGACCGCGTGCCAGTCATCATGATTGGCGGCAATGGCATTGATGCCGACAAACGCAGGCCAGGCACAGAGTGGTCGCATTCTGTACAAGACCCCGCATTGTTATTGCGAGATTTCATCAAATGGGACGATGCGCCTGGCTCTTTGCAACACTTTGCAGAATCTACGGTGCGGGCGTATCGCATTGCCACAACAGGTCAAATGGGCCCCGTGGTCATCATGGCCGACATTGATTTGCAAGAAGATGCCATTCACGGCAAACCGCCCACCATTCCCAAGCTGCAACCTGCATTGCCCATTCAAGGTGACACAGGCTCACTTCAAGAAGCAGCCAAGTTGCTCTTGAATGCGAAAAATCCCGTCATCATTGCAGACCGTGCGGCACGTAACCAAGAGGGTGTGAGCGCATTGGTCAAATTGGCGGAAAGTTTGCAAGCACCTGTCGTTGACTTGGGCGGGCGGATGAATTTTCCCAACACACACCATTTGTGCTTGAGCGACCTCAAGCGCAGTTTGGTGCGCGATGCCGATGTGATTTTGATGTTGGAAGTGGCCGATCCATGGGGTCAGGTCAACACACTCACGGACCCCTTTAAAACAGTTCAATCTGCTTCCAAGCCGGATGTGAAAATCATCACCATCGGCATGAACGATGTCTCGATTCGTTCTAACTACCAAGACTTCCAAAGATTTTTATCTGTTGAAATGGCCATTCCAGGTGAAGCGCAAGCTTCCATGCCAGTCATCACTGAATTCATTTTAAAGAACGCTACAGCAGCGCAAAAGACAGCCTTTGAAGCGCGCAGAGAACCCATGAAGAAGCGATGGGACAGGCAACTTCAAGATGCCAAAGAAGGTGCGGCCTTGGGATGGGATGCCTCGCCTGTTAGCACCGCACGCTTGGCCATGGAAACCTTTGAAGTGATCAAAAACGAGCCCTGGTGTTTGGCTGTGAGTGATCGAATTGCATGGGCGCGTAAACTTTGGCCCACCACGCAATACCATCAAATGTTGGGTGGCTCAGGCGGACAAGGTGTGGGTTATGGTTTGCCAGCATCAGTGGGCGCCGCATTGGCCAACAAAGCCTTGGGCCGCATGACCGTCACTTTTCAGCCAGATGGTGATTTGTTGTATGCCCCCGGTGCTTTATGGACTGCGGCTCATCACAAAATTCCGCTACTCATGGTGATGCACAACAACGGTGGCTATTACCAAGAGGTCATGCACTTGCAGCGCATGGCTTCAATGCATAACCGACGTACAGACCAAGCGTGGATTGGCAACAGCTTGCGCAATCCTGACATTGATTTTGCCAAAATTGCGCAGGGCATGGGTGTGTGGGCAGAAGGCCCCATCAAAGAGCCAGCGCAGCTCAAGGGTGCGCTTCAACGTGCATTGGCAGAAGTCAAAAAAGGACGTCCTGCCTTGTTGGATGTGGTCTGTCAGGCACGTTAAATGAACACCAGGCCAGCACAAGCACGCAGGCCTTATTTCATGGCATTTAGAAGCATGGGAACTTGTCCAAAGGCAGGGCCAGTGCGCATGTTCTCAACATAGGCATACAAATCTTTCAACTGCAGATCATTGATGCTTTGCACCGGATAGCGCGGCATCAGACTGCGTGGTGTTCGCAATTGCAACTCAAAAGCAACAAACGGCGTGGGGTTGGGAAAAATCTTTGGCCCAGCATTGCGCTCGCCACCTTGCCCTTGTGTGCCATGGCAGCTGTAGCACTGGTGTTGCATGTAAAGAGATTCACCTCTTTTGGCGGCTTCCAGGTCTGCGGCATGTGCGACAGAATGCATGGTAGCAAGTGCCAAGACGACTGAGTCCAACAGCGTTATTTTCATTTCAAGAAGGTCATGAGAAGACAAGAAAAAAGCAGGTGCCCCGTGAAGAACACCTGCTTGCTCATTGCACCGAAGTGCCTTGATTAGAACTTAGCTTGGATGCCCACTGCAGCAGCATTGATCGTGCCGCCGATGGCTGTTTTACCAGCACCGCTACCCAAAGAAATCACAGCACCTGAGTTGGCTGTGCCCTTGGCAACCAAAGCGAACAAGGCAAAGTTTTTGTCCAACTTGTAGTTGGCACCAAAGCCGACCAAGTTGCCGCCCAAGCCCACTGTAGAGCAAGCGATGGCGCCGTTCAATGTGCAGTTGCCTGCGCCAGTACTGGCGTACTGAGCAGCCAATGTGACGGCAGTGTTCAAGTCATACTCACCCGTTACTTGGTAGGCGGTGAACTTGTGGCTTTGGAAGCCATTGGCTTGTGTGGATGTTTCTGTGTAGTTCAAAGTGGTGAAATCGGCACCAATGCGAACACCCGTTGCACGGTAGCCACTTGATAAACGTGTGCCGGTGTCTTTGGAACGCAGGCCAGTTGCAGCGTTGTAAATAGAACCAGCAGTAGCCACAGAAGCGGCGCCTGAGAAAGCGTAGTAATCATCGTGGGTTTCACGAGCCAAACCGACAAAGTAAGTGTTGTCAGTCCAGTTGATGCCCAATGAGTTCAAACCTTGGTTGCGAGTGGCTGTTTTAGTGGGGTCTTGGCGAAGTGAGTAACCCAATTCAAAACCACCAACGCGGGGGCTGGTCCACAGCAATTGGCTGTTGATACGGGTATTGAAAGATGTCGTAGTGCCTTTGTTGCTCCAAGTGGGGTTAGACACCACATTGGAAGTAGACACAAAGTTGCTTGAAGACACGCCCAACATGCGAACTTTGTCGCCGTAGGATTTGTAAATGGTGTCTTGTTGACCTGCTTGCAAAGTACCAAACATGTCGTGGCTCACATAGACATAAGCGTCACGTGGCTCTGACATGAAAGAAGGGTTGGATGCTGTGCTGTCAAGGTTGATCACGCCTTGCAAGTCATAGCCCAATGTCAGGCCGTCGATTTTTTTCTTGCCAGCGAAGCCAATGTAAGAGTTCACAGGGGTTAACTTGTTGGAACTCACAGCAGCTGCTTTGAAGGTGTTGGTTTGTGCGCCTGTTTTGCCGGCAGTCAATGTGCTTGCAGCAGAACCAGTGGCTGAGGAGTCGCCAAAAGTAACGGTTTGATATTGTGGGTAAACGTTGCCGTAAATTTCGAGCAGGTCACCAGCGAGTTGCACAGCGTGTGCCGTACCAGCCAAACCCATGGCTGCAAAGCAACCCAATGTCAGTGCGCGATATTTGAAATTCATGTGTATCTCCAAGTGATAAAAAAAGTGAAATCATTGAGCCCAGTGATCTGGGGGGTTCCGCCGCCTGTTCCGGCATGAAGAACACTGTTCTCTTTTGAAAGACAGTGCCCTTATTAAGCGAAAAATCGGCCACTTCACACATTCGTAAATACCCTAGACGGCACTTTCATTTGCGCTATAACAACACTTTTTGGTGTCGCGCCTTGTGAGAAAAAGCAACGCCATTCGAAGCGGCTACCAAGGGGAACCCTGTTGACGCTGCAAGAGGGGTGGTTTAGCATAGTAGAACGCCGTTCTGTATAAAAGAACGGTATCTGGCGCAACCTTGCTGCACCCTTTTACAAAGCTTCATTTTTGGACTTGAGACATGCCACACGATAAAGACACCAGCCATTGGCACGAGCCTGCGGGTCACAAAAAAGCCGGCTACGGCGTGTTTAAAAAACAGCCCACCCCCTATGACGCTTTCATGGAAGCCGAAGGCTTGCCAGTGTTTCGCGATGTCGGCATCAACAAAGTGCAAAACCTGCCTTTGGTGCCTTGGAAGCGGACCGGCGGCAAAGGCCATTTCATTCAACTCTATGGCACAGAAACCAAGTGGGGATGCTACGTGGTGGAGGTGCCAGGTGCTGGCGCATTGCATCCTGAAAAGCACATGTACGAAGAAATCTACTTGGTGGTGGAAGGCCGCGGCACCACCGAAGTCTGGCAAGAGGGCGACACCAAGAAGCACGTGTTTGAGTGGCAAGCCGGCTCCATGTTCTCGATCCCTATCAATGCATGGCACCGCATTGTGAATGCCACCTCGAGCGGCGCCTTGTTGTTGGCCGGCACCACCGCGCCCAATGTCTTGAACATGTTGCAAAGCACCGAAGCGGTCTTCAACAATCCGTTTGTGTTCCGAGATCGTTTCAACGGTGCCGATGATTTTTACCAAGCGCGCGATGAAGTCGAAGCCGACCCCGTGCGTGGTTTGGCCATGCGAAAAACCAACTTCATTCCCGACGTCATGAAGTGCGAGTTGCCCTTAGACAACCGCCGCTCACCCGGCTATCGCCGCATTGAGCCTTTCATGACCAACAACTGTTTTTATTTCTGGATTGGCCAGCATGAAAACGGTCGCTACTCAAGAGCCCACGCTCACACTTCAGCTGCTGTGCTGATTTGCTTGAACGGCAAAGGCTATACCTACACCTGGCCTGAAGACGAAGGTGAAACACCTTGGAAAGATGGCAAAGAACATTTGGTACGGCGCATCGATTACGAGCCAGTGGGCTTGGTGTCGGCAGCACCTGGCGGCGCACGCTGGTATCACCAACACTTCAGTTCGGGTGAAGAAGCGCTGCGCTTAACGGCTTGGTTTGGACCGCACAATCCCGGTCGCGATCCTGGCGCGCCAGGCTCTAAACACACCGACTACACGGCCCAAGACGTGACAGAAGGCGGCACCACCATACCTTATTGGTTGGAAGATCCACACATTCGCAAAGAGTACCAAGAACTCTTGAAGCGCAACAGCGTGCCCGATCGCATGGACCCTGATTGGTACAACATTCCCGCAGAGTTCATGGCAAAGTTTGGACCGAAAAAATAATGAATGACCACGTGATCGCCCCCATAACCCAGGAAGCACCTGCTGGCGGTCGCATTTTCT
>CANFJC010000089.1 GCA_947447245.1 Comamonadaceae bacterium | reverse complement strand
GCAGTAAGGGGCAATAGCGTGTTGCGCATCCAAAAACACTGGACGGCAGGTTGATCGAAAACAAACAGCATGCCTTCGTTTTGAGGCATTTCCTTGCGCCACATGAGTCCGATTTGCCGTTGTTCAAAATCTTGTGCCAATTGCACTTGAATCAAATGCATGCCTGCATTCAAGGTGGTGCGTTGCAGTTGAGTTTGCGGCATGCCTTGCGCGATAGCAGTCAAGGCTAAAGGCACCGATAAAAGACAGCCAGCCATGAATTTCCAAGCTTGGGTGCCAGAGCCAAAATGAAGTCGAAAGAAGTGGTTCATAGGGGTGCCAAAGAGGAGATCAGGTAAACGGGATTGTGACTGATTTTGTCCTAGAATGAATTAACGGAGAGACGCTTCATGTACCAACACATTCAAGTCCCATCACAAGGCGAAAAAATCACGGTCAATGCAGATCAGACTTTGAATGTGCCTGTCAATCCCATCATTCCATTCATCGAGGGCGATGGCACCGGCATCGACATCACGCCCGTCATGATTCGGGTGGTCAATGAAGCCGTGCAAAAAGCCTACCAAGGTCAGCGCAGCATCCACTGGATGGAAGTCTTTGCAGGTCAGAAGGCCACACAGCTTTACGGCCCTCATGTTTACCTGCCTGCAGAAACTTTGACGGCCATGAAGGAATACGTGGTTTCCATCAAAGGCCCTTTGAGTGCGCCGCCCACGGGTGACATTCGTTCACTCAATGTGGCCATTCGACAAGAATTGGACCTCTACGCCTGTTTGCGACCCTTGCGGTATTTCAAAGGCGTGCCATCACCCGTTCGCGAGCCAGAGAAAACCAACATTGCGCTGTTCCGAGAAAACTCCGAGGATATTTACGCCGGCATTGAATATGCGGCGCACAGCGAAGCGGCGCAAAAGCTCATCGCTTTTTTAACCAAGGAGTTGGGTGCAAAAAGCATTCGATTCCCGATGACTTCAGGCATTGGCATCAAACCTGTTTCGAGCGAAGGCACAGAGCGTCTGATGCGCAAGGCTATTCAATACGCCATCGATCACGACAAACCCAGTGTCACCATTGTGCACAAGGGCAGCATCATGAAGTACACGGAAGGCGCGTTTCGAGATTGGGCTTACCAGTTGGCTCAGACAGAATTTGCGGCAAAACTGATTGACGATGGCCCTTGGTGTCTCATTCAAAATCCGAAAACAGGCAAAAACATCACTGTCAAAGACATCGCCATGGATGCTTTCTTGCAGCAAATCCTCATGCGCCCACAAGAGTTTTCGGTGGTGGCCACATTGAATTTGAATGGTGACTACATCTCAGATGCGGTGTCAGCACAAGTCGGTGGCATGGGCATTGCGCCTGGCGCCAACATGTCAGACAGCGTGGCATGCTTTGAGGCCACTGTGGATGCACTGGCCAAGTTTGCGGGGAAAGACTATGTCAACCCTGGCTCTGAAATTTTGTCAGCAGAAATGATGCTGCGTTACATGGGCTGGTTTGAAGCGGCTGACATCATCATTCGCGCCATGGAAGATGCCATTCAAAGCAAACGTGTCACGCACGATTTTGCAAAATTGATGGATGGCGCGTCTCAAGTGAGTTGCTCTGGATTTGGTCAAGTTGTGATTGATTTCATGTGATGTCGTGTTTGCCAGCTGAAACACTTGCCTGACATGTACGAAGAAAATCAAAACTTCGTGCCTGAATCCTTCATGATGTTGTACGTCAAGCCGGGTCAGCACAAACCCAGCTTGCCGCGTGCTGAATTAACGCAGCGCTATGAGTTGTGTGAAGACATGGCCAACATGTTGATGGACACTGTGAGCACTCAGCAATTTCAGCTTGGCATTGCAGAAAACGATGCCCTCGAAAAATGCTGGCAAGGCCTGGTCTCTGAGCTCTCTATGGTCAATCCCCAGGAGGCGTTTTGGGTGGTCTGTCGATTGGCCGAGCTTTTGTCTTGGCCCATTCCTCAATCACATTGGGCTTAAGTTGACAGAAGCACTTCTCGGCCGGATGCAGCAGACGCTATGGCAGCCTCGCAAATTCTCAAGTTCTCTAGGCCCCAATGGCCGCTGTGCCAATGTGAACCCTTTCCCCGCCACGTTTGCTCAAGCTCTGCCAAGACCAAGTCTCTAGGGCTTTGATGCGTTGGCAAGTGAATTTCGGTATTTCCTGAGGCATTGCAAACCATCAAGCCTTGAGGCGTTTGTCGAATATCGCCTTGACTCCCACTCACCACAGTCAGCCCAAAATGGGGCTGATAGTGCGCTGTGCTTGGAATGGCGTTAAGGGCTCTTTTTTGCTTGGCGGCCAGCTCTTGTTCAGCCGATTGGGGTGTTGAATGGGCGGTATACCACTGCCGAGAATCTGCAGTCTGCTTGTATCCCCATTCTGAAATGTTTTGCGTTAAATCCATGCTGGACATGCCCCCGTAGCCGTTGTAAATGGCGGTGGCACTTGCCCCATTTTCGAAATCCAAATAAATGGCATGAGCGCCCGTGGTGTCTCGTTTGGGATCGGTATTGAAGATTTTGGCCTTCACGGATTTGACACTTGAATGACACAGCGCACGCAAAATATCAATTTGATGTGCACCTTGCCGAAACAGCACGCCACCCCCCAATTTTGAATCTAACTCTTCTGGTCTTCGCGGCCGGTACACCCAGTCAGTGAAACACCAGTTGTTGGCCATGGTCACCGTGCCTATTTCTCCGCGCTCAATGATTTGCTTCATAGCCTGTATGGGCGCATCAAAACTGTGTGAATGGCCCACCGTCAAGTACCTGTTGCACTTGCGTGAGGCCTCCACCATGGCGATACCTTCTGACACATTGCAGGCCATGGGTTTTTCCACCAAAACATGCCAGCCGTTTTCGAAACAAGTGATGCTTTGTTGTGCATGCAGTGGGGTCGGCGTGGCCAAGTAGACACCGTCCAGTTGTGGCACATTTTTCAGATCAGAGAGATCTTGAAAAACTGGAACGCCTAGATGCAAGGCCCCTTTTTGAACTTCGGGATGAGGCTCCACCACAGCCGCCAATTTGAAGGAAGAATTGGCCTGAATGGCTGGAACGAAGGCCTGCGCTGCTGCACCAAATCCGACGATGGCTATTTGAAGGGGCTTGTCCATGACCTTGGCTTAGGAAATGAACATTTATTTGGACTTTTTAATGACAGTTTCTTCAAACATCTTGAACCACTTGGCTTGTTGGTCTAAAGCCATGGCCGGGTCGATGAAATTCAGAGGTACTTTGGGAAAGGGTAACTCGTACTTTTTGCTGGCTGGGACAAATTTGAGATCATGGAGTTGCTTTTGACCTTCGCTCAGCATGTAGTCATAGAATAAAAGTGCTGCATGCGGATTCGGTGATTTTTTCAACATGGCGATGGTACTGGGTTGCGCCATCAGAGGTTGCAAAGCCAGGCCTTCAACAGGCGCTCCCTTTTGTTTCAATTGCTCGGGGTTCCAGCTGTACACAGTCAGTGCCAAGGGAACTTCACCGGAAGACACCATCATGGTGAGCAGCGAATGACCTTTTCGGTTGGAAATGCCATTGGTACCAGCGATGTTGGAGAACAATTTTTGTCCTTCATCTTCTCCCATTTTGGCCATCATGGCGCCAAACCAAGCGTGATTATTGCCTTCAATGCCCAGTTGGCCTTTCCATTTGGGATCGAGCAAATCTTTGTAAGTTTTAGGCAGGTCTTCTTTTTTGATTTTTTCAGTGTTGTAGGCTGCAGTCCAGATGTCAAAGGTGATACCCACCCATTGTTTGTGAGAAGGGACAGCCTGTGGCAACAAATCGGCTTGATAGGGCGAATGCACTTCAAGCAAGAGTTTTTCTCTAAAGGCCGCTTCATTTTCTGGCGCATTGTTTTGAACAATGTCGACATCAAACTTGTTTCCCCGATTCTCACTGGTGACACGCTGAAGAACAGCCTCAGAACCTGCTCGCCAAGATTTAATTTTGATGCCGTACTTCTTGCCAAACTCATTCATGATGTTGGTGAGTGCGGGGTACACATGGTAGACAGACAAACTGCCTTCTCTTTTGGCGCCCTCAATGAGTCTGGCAGTTCGGTCTGCGCCTTGGTAGTGCGCCAATTCTTGAATCGAAAGTGCTTTGGCAGCATCCACTGTTTGTGCGTTTGAAACGCCACACGTGACAACCAAAAAAACGGTGCTCAAAAGGGTATTCAAGGTGCGCATCAGATGGTTCCTATTCGGAGTTGCAGTGTCAGGTCGCAAGAAAAGAATGAGCTTGTTTTTTAGGAGGCCATCTGTCGCATGGCACGTCTTCTGAGGTATTCAAAATTAATGACATATTGCTCTGGCCTCGTAATGTCGTGGTGCAACTTGTGCACTTGCTCTGAGGTGAACTTCTCACCAATGCCACCAGCCGCCATGGTAGCCAGTTGTATTTGACATGCATTGTCTAGCATGATGGCCAAGATGGTGGCTTCTTCCACATTCTGTCCCACAATGGCTGCACCGTGGTTCCGCATGAGCACAGCCTTGCAGGTTCCCAATGCTTTGGCGACGCCGCGGCCGAGATCTTGTGTGCGAATGAGGTCAATGGCGTCATTGAAATAGGGCAGGCCATCGGCAAAGGCAACCGCAGGTTGGCTGATGGGTTCTAAAGCCTGACTGGTTGCAGACAGCGCTACCGCATAGGTGGGGTGCGTGTGAATCACGCTGTTCACTTCTGGCCGAGCTTTGTAAATTTCGGAGTGAATGTAAACCTCACTGTGTTTGCGTCCACCGCCGCCTACTTTTTCGCCTTCGAGGTTGCACAGCACAATGTTTTCAAGCGTGATTTCGTCAAAGCCATAACTGTGGGGCTTCATGATGAAGTGCGTCGGATCATCAGGCAGTCGGATGGAGACATGGCCTCGGGTTAAGTCGCCTTGACCCGCATTTTCCAAAATATGGCCTGCATCGATCAGTCTTTGTTTGAGCTCATTGATTTGCATGTGGATCACTTGGCTGTGTGGAGGTGAGGTTCAAACAACTTTGACAAGTCATTGGCGATGGGCGAGTACTTGGCGTGTGTTCGCATCATGAAACTGGTAAAGCCATCGCTGTTGTGGTGTTTCTTTTTCTCATTGGGCAAGTCAATGCGTTCATTGCGAGCGCTGTCGCGCAGGATACCCATCGGATCGATGCCCGCTTGAACTTTTTGCATTTCTCGTTTCAACATGCGGCGGTACATCACAATGCCTTTGTCTGTGGCGCCCAAATTTTCCAAGGATCGATCTGCAATGGCCCCTTGTGAAATCCAAGCCATCATGTCTTGGCCATCCACGTTGTCTACGATGAACTCTCCTTTGTCATCGATAAATGGAACTTCGTAGGTATGTACCTTGTCGACAAGATGCTTGGGCACTTCCACACCCTGGGGCGGCACATAAGCGTTGAACCAAAGGTGCATGGTGTGCGTATCGTCTACCGGCACACGCATTTGGAATGAGTAATAGCGCGACTTTTCATCGCCATTGCCTACAGCCAGCATGTTTGGAAACACAATGGGGTGTCCCACTTTCCAGTCGTCGCCGTCTTCCGAATGGCCTTCCAACAACCTGTGTTTGGTCATGCCATATTCAAACTCTTTGAAATCAATTTTCAAGTGGCGTGTGCTGATGGCGACTTTGATACCTTCTTGCTCTTTCAAGAACTCATAGTGGTGACCATGCAGCCACTCGGTGTGCACAGGGTCAAGTGAGTTTTCCATGATCTGCAGCCAATTGATTGGCAGAATGGTTCGGCCCATGATGCGAATGGTGCCTTGCGCCACAAAACCATCCCAACGCGGCAAAAGCGGCTGGGGCTGTGGCCCCATGTACGCAAACAACATGCCGCCCATTTCTTGGACTGGATAGGCATCGGTGCTGACCTTGTCTCTGAAGGCGCACTTGTCTTGCTCGTTGGGCTGATGGATGCATTTGCCTTGGGCGTTGTATTCCCAGCCGTGGTATGGGCAACGGATGCCATTTTCGGTGGGGATGCCATGCGCGAACGAGGCGCGGCGGTGTGGGCATTGCTCCGCAATTAAACCCAAGCGTCCTTGCCGGTCCTTGAAAATGACCAAATCTTCTCCGAGCAATCGGACTCGCTTGGTCCATTTGCTTTCAAGGTCAACGGCCGCACCAATCGGTTGCCAATAGCGTCGCATGAGCTCGCCCATGGGCGTGCCTCGTCCAACTTCGGTTAGCAATTTATTTTGTTTCACGCTTTCCATGGGACACCTTCAACAAACCGCACGGGCTTCTTATTTTTTCAGACTGGACTTCTTGCTCTTAAGGCCAACTTTGGCCTTGCTCTTTTCAGGCAGAGCTTT
Source organism: Comamonadaceae bacterium (assembly GCA_947447245.1). Taxonomy (GTDB): domain Bacteria; phylum Pseudomonadota; class Gammaproteobacteria; order Burkholderiales; family Burkholderiaceae_C; genus Limnohabitans_A. Next base: position 3,552 of record CANFJC010000089.1, on the reverse strand, counting down.
GCGGCCTTCTCCTGCCATCACATGTTTAATTTCCGTGTTCATGTTCACATCTTTGCGACGCATTTTCGCAATTTCTTCACCCGTCACAAAGTAATCGCCTTTGACCGCGCGTTGTGCCATCTGCTCATTGCGCTCGCTCCAGTCACCCAAAGAATAACCAAACCAAGGTGATTCAGGTTTCAATGGCGGCAAGCCCAACTCTTCCCAAATGGCCTTCGCATTTTCCATGAATTCTTTTTTCGGCAAAGCAATCGGTGGAAAATCATCTTTCAGGGTGGCATCAATGAGCAAGGAAGAGTCCATGCCGCTGTTTCGAGGGCTGCGCGGACCATGGCCAGGATCACGGTTTTGCAGCACTTGCAAGTCGAGCGCAAAGTTGGCGCGATAACTCATGGCCCAAAGCAGGGCGTCGGCATTGTCGGGGTCAATGTCATCGTTCACTGCGATGACCATTTTGCCGCCAGATCGCAACAAGGAAGCGGCGCCATACAAAGCACGCCAAACCTCGGTTTGCGGCATCTTTCGATCGACCACAATGGAGATCACCTTGCGCAAGTTGGTGAGCGGTTCGTGCATGACCACTTTTTTCACACCCTTGATGCCCATGGCCTTGCTCAAATGATTCAAGAAGACGGGTTCTAAGGCAACCCGTTTAATGAGGCTCGACTCTGAAGGCGTCACTTGCGAAATGATGGAGGTCAAAATGGCGTCTTTGCGGCGCGTGATGGCCGTGACTTCCATGTAGGCATTGAACTCCTGCAAATTCACATGACCATGAGACTCACCGAAGGGCGCCTCGGGCTCTAACCATTCAGTATTGATAAAACCTTCAATCACAATTTCAGCGTCTGCTGGCACCATGAGGTCAACCGTTTTGCATTTCACAACATGGATGGGCGCGCCAGCAAGACCACCCGCCACATGCAATTCATCGGTGTCTTCTGATAATTTTTGAGCCGAAGTAAAGGCCACGCAAGGCGGGCAGCCCAAAATCACCGCGGCAGGCAAACGCTCGCCACGGGCCTTGGCTTTTTCCCAATGTGTGTAGATGCCTGGCTGATTTTCCAAAGAAGGGTTCATGCCCAAGCGCGTCGGTGATTTGACTTGCCCCCTGTAGATGCCCATGTTTTGAATGCCAGTCTCTGGATCTTTGGTGATGTACTGAGACAAAGTGGTGTAAGGGGCATTGTCCCAACCGGGTGTCGAGATGGGAATAGGCAAGCCGTCAACGCCTTTGCCGGGCTTTAACAGGTCCTTGCCTTGAATGACAATTTCTTGGCAAGGCGCTTCTTTGACGACTTTGGGTTTGATGGGGTTGGCAATGGCATGACTCCAAGTTTTGCCAATGTCTGCAATTGCACAGCCCATGCCGGCGCTGTAAATTTGACGCGATGCTGCCAGTGCGCCCACCACAACGGGAATGTCGTATTTTTTGCCTTTGCCATTGACCACATTGGTAAACAGAAAAGCTTTGCGGTCGGGCTCGGCTATACCCCCCCGAAACTGCCAGCGAACCAAGGGGTGCAACTCGGTGTCCTTGTTGATGGGGCGATCAACGGTGATCAGCAACCCTTGCTTGTCAAGTTCGGCCAAGTGTTCGTGAAGATCACGGTAGCCGCGTTGTTCAGACTGTGCTGGCTTTGAGGTCTTTGCTGTCTTGACAGTTGTTGATTTGGCTGTTGTTGGTTTGGTAGCGGGGGTCGATTTTTTCATGGTGAAGCCAAGTAATTATTTGGAGCTAGAGTTCTTGATGACCACGTCATCAAATGATTTGGTCCATTTTCCAAAAGTGTCCATGGTGATCACAGGGTCGATCACTTCAATTTTCATGTTGGGGTATGGGTTGGTGATCTTGGTGTTGGCAGGGTAGTAATGCAATGACGCCAATAATTTCTGCGTTTCAGCCGACAGCATGTAATCGTAGAAGAGCAGCGCGGCGTGAGGATGTTGTGCTTTTTGTGCAATGGACATGTTGAAGCCTTGAGCGACCACGGGATCAAGTGCAAACCAATCAACAGGTTTACCAGCTCGTTTGTCCTTTTCTGGCAAATCAATGTAGCCCGTCAGTGCCATGGGCACTTCGCCGGCGATCACGAGGTTGTGTAACAACGATGCTCCCAAGCGGGCAGACATGCCATTTTTAGCGACCAATTCTCGGAAATATTTGAGACCTTTTTCCTCACCCATGACGCTGACCACTTTGCTGTACCACTCTTCTGCCTTGGACTCAATGCCTAACTTGCCTTTCCATTTGGGGTCTAGCAGGTCGTTGAAAGACTTTGGCAACTCTTCTTTTTTGATGAGTTGTGTGTTGTAAGAATGAACTGTGACATTCATGAAAACGGTCGCCCAATTTTTATGCGAAGGCACGGCAATCGGTATCAAGTCCTTGGTCAATGGCGATGTAATGGGCTGCAAAAGTTTTTCTCGGTAGACCGCTTCCATTTCACTGGCGGGCATCATGATGACATCGACCTCAGGTCTTTTTCCTGCCGCTTCTCTGACCACACGCTGTGTGACGTTGTTGCTGCCTGATCGCCAAGCTTTCACTTTGATGCCGTATTTGGCTTCGAAAGGGGCGATGATCAAGGGCAAATCTTGGGGTCGAAATGCTGTGTAAAGTGTGAGCGTGCCTTCCTTGGTGGCCGCTTCCAAAATCTTTTCTGCCCGGTCTGGCTTGTCGTATTGCATCAGATTCAAATTGGCAGACATCGATGTGCCTGGCATTGAAGATGCCGTCGGAGTTTGTGCTGCTGCGGTTTGAGCTGAGACTGAAAAAATCAAAGCGACGAAGCCAAGGCATGAAAATTCTCGAAGGGTCTTCAAGCCATTTCTCATGTCTGCGCGGCAATCTATGTTTGAAGTCATGGCATGTCCCCTAATAATTTTTTGACAGAATCAATGCATCCAACGAGATCCTGCCAACATGATGGCAGCCCCTAAAGCGACAGCTGGAAAAAGCCACCAAGCAGGCACGCTGTTTGATGGGCTTTGTGGCGAACTTTCAAGTGGGGTGTTGGCCGAGCTAACACCCGAAGTTGGGGCTGCCTTGGGAGCCTCTGCCTGCTCGGCCATCTGTTCTGTGGGCTTGGGCCCCACCGCAATTTGGAAAGCCTTGAAAAAGTCGTCGGCCATTTTTTTGGCAACGCTGTCAATCAGCCTAGAGCCCACTTGCGCCAATTTGCCACCAATTTGGGCTTTGGCTTCGTAACTCAAATCTGTGCCGTCTGTGGCTTCTTTCAAAGTGACAGAGGCTGTGCCTTTGCCAAATCCAATGGCACCGCCTTGGCCCTCAAAATGCATGACACAGGATTCGGGTATTTTGGCTTCTGATATTTTGAGCGAGCCTTGAAAACGAGCCTTCAAGGGGCCGATGGCCGTTTTGATGACCACTCTAAACTCTTCAGGCGACAGTTGCTCGACAGATTCGCAACCGGGCAAGCATTCTTTCAAAATGAGGGGGTCATTCAAGGCATCCCAAACTTTTTGACGCGGCGCTGAAATCAGTTGCTGGCCCAATATTTCCATCTTGCTACTTTCTGTTGAACTGTG
>CANFJC010000088.1 GCA_947447245.1 Comamonadaceae bacterium | reverse complement strand
CAGGTGATCCGTTCATTTCCCTTTCAATGACAGACAACACGCTGTTTTCGAAAGTCTGAGCCGACGCGCCAGGGTATCCCGCTGAAACAATGATGGAAGGAGGTGCAACAGAAGGATATTGCGCAACGGGTAGCTGGGTAATGGCAACGCTGCCAACGGCCAAGACAAATAGAGCAATCACCCATGCAAAGATGGGGCGGTCAATGAAAAATCGTGCCATGGTGGAGCCTCAAGGACGAGCCGATGAGGGAGTCGCAGTGGCTGCCGGTTTCCATGGCACCGGTTTGACCGGAGCCTCGCCTTTGATTTTCTGAAAACCTTCTACCACCACTTGCTCGCCTTCGGCCAGACCTTCCAAAATGATCCACTGCGCATTTTGGCTGCCATTCACTTTGACTTTGCGAGCGGCCACCTTGCCATCGGGTGCAACAACTTTGACCGTATCACTTTCACCCGATCGCACAACTGCTTGTTGGGGCAGCAAAATAGCTTGTGCCGCAGTGGCCTGTTGGGTTTGAACACGCACAAACATGCCTGGCAAGATCAAGCCCTTGGCATTTGGAAATTTAGCCCTCAATGTCACTTGCCCCGTGCTTGAATCGACCGTTAAATCGGAAAAAATCAGTTGCCCAGTTTGGGCATAGGCAGAACCGTCTTCGAACATCAACTTGACCGAAGAGGCTTGCGCAGACTGGGTGTTTTGCAACTTGCCGCTTGCCAGCGAATTGCGCAAGCGCATGACGTCGTTGGCTGATTGCGTAAAGTTGACATAGATGGGGTCGATTTGTTGCACAACCGCCAAAGGCGTTACTTCGCCTTGACCAACCAAGGCGCCTTCTGTGACCAATGCACGGCCAACGCGACCTGCGATGGGAGACCTCACTTCGGCATATTTCACATTCAATTGAGCCGTATCGATGTTGGCCTTGGCCACGGCCACATCAGCTTGTGCTTGTTTAAATGCAGCCAATGCACTCACATACTCTTGCTGGCTGATGGCGTTGGCTTCGATGAGGGGTTTGTAGCGTTCAGCCAAGGACTGTGCTTGCTGGAGGGTGGCGTCTGCCTTGGCCAAACTGGCAAGGGCGCTGTTGAGCGTGGCTTTGTAGGGGGAGTCATCGATTTGAAAAAGCGTTTGATCTGTTTTGACCTCACTGCCCTCAGTGAAGTTGATCTTTTGCACCACGCCAGCAACCCGGGCACGAACCTGTGCAACACGGTAAGCCTCGGTGCGGCCAGGCAATTCAGCGTTCAGTGTGACGCGGGAAAAGACGGTGCTGACCACACTCACTTCTGGTGGAGGCGGTGCGGTAGAGCTTGCAGGCGAGGGGGGGGCGTTACTCGATGGACAGGCACTCAATAAGATTGTTAAAAATAGAACAGATCCTATCTTGGCGACCCAAGCGGTTTGCGCCAGGGTGCGGCCGTTAAGTTGTTTGGCAAACATGCAGAAGCTTTCACTAAAAGGATTGAAGCTAATGGAATCATGTCGAGCTCAAGATTACATCGTCTCAAATCAGTATAGCAAGAGCCAAGCCTCTGAAAGGCTCTTGGTCAATCGACTTTGGCGCCTGAACGCCGAACCACCTCGGACAACCTGGGGATGTCTGTGGCCACCAAGGCCGCCAATTCTTCAGGCTTTCCGCCGCCGGGCTCAAGCCCCATTTCAGCCAAGCGCTTGAGGTTGTCGGGTTGCTTCAAAATGTCTGCGACATCACGCTGCAAGCGGCTGACGATGGCGGGTGGCGTGCCTGCGGGTGCAAACATGGCCTGCCAAGAACTCAACTCAAAGCCGTCAAGACCTGCCTCTTGAAGCGTTGGCAACTCAGGTGCGGCTTTGGAACGCTTGGCTGAGGTGACGGCCAGGCCAATGAGTTTTTTGCCTGCCACTTGCGGGATGGCTGTGTTGCTGTTTTCAAAGCTGATGTGAATGGTGCCGCCCAGCAAATCGGCCATCATGGGGCCGCTACCGCGGTAGGGTACATGCTGCATTTGGGTGCCAGTGGCCAGTTTGAACATCTCGCCAGAAATATGCTGTGATGTGCCATTGCCCGCTGATCCAAAAGAGTATTTGTTGGGATTGGCTTTGAGCAAGGCAATGAGTTCAGGCACGGTTTTCACGTTCAAGGAGGGGTGAACCACCAGCACATTGGGCAGTGCGGCCAGCAAGGTCACTGGTGCAAAGTCTTTGATGGGGTCATATGACAGTTTGGGATAAAGCGACACATTCAAAGCGTGCGAGCTGATGGTGCCACCGCCTAGTGTGTAGCCGTCGGGCTTAGATTTGGCCAGTTCTGCTGACCCTACTGATCCGCCTTGCCCCGCTTTGTTGTCAACCACCACCGATTGGTTCAGTGACTTTGACAAGCCCTGTGCCACCATGCGGCCCAACATGTCAGTGGCGCCACCAGGGGCAAAGGGCACGATGTAGCGAATGGGTTTGCTGGGCCAATCTTTAGGAGCATCCTGCGCCAAGGCGGCTGGAATTTGGGCAAGCGAGAGGGTCAACAGAGAGCTGAGTATCAATTTAGCGTTGCGCATGAAGATCTCCAAATCGGGTTGATCAAGAGATTCAACTATGCACTTTGCGCTTCAAGAAGATTACGGTGGAAACCCTGCGTTAAAAATAATTGGGGTCAGAGCAACATTAATTTCCAATCAGTGAGGGCAGAGGCTCAGGGGGCTGACAATAAATGGGGTCAGATCAACAATAATTTCCAATCAAAAGGGGAGGCGGCTAATGGGGGCTGACGATTTGTGGTACTCCACCATGAGGAAGCCCCCATTAGCCGCCTCCCCTTTTGATTGACCAAATTAATGTTGATCTGACCCCATTTATTGAGCCCCCTTAGGCTCTGCCCTCACTGATTGGAAATTAATGTTGCTCTGACCCCAATTATTTTCATTCGGGCTTGATGTTGAGTTGCTTAATGAGTTTCGCTTTTTCATCAAAATCAGCACGCAATCTCCTGTCGAAATCTCTACGGCCCAAGAAAGATACTCGCTGATTCAGGCGCAAGGCCGCGGTGCGAAAGCTTTCTGACGATGTGACTTCGGCACAGGTTTTCTCCAAACTTGCCAATACCGTTTCGGGTGTGCCACGAGGGGCAAACATGCCGTTCAAGCCAGGCACACCTGAGGCGTGCCCTAGTTCTGCCATGGTTGGCACATCGGGGTATGCAAAATGGCGTTGATCTGCAAACACTGCCAATGGGCGCACGCCTTTGCCTGCCATGCCGGAAATTGAAGCTGCTGAAAAAGTCAGCTCGTTGCTGATCAACTGCGGCAAGATTTGAGGCTCGCCTCTGAAGGGTACATGGACGGCATCAAGACCTGCTGTGGCCAGCCAAGCCGATGCTGACAAATGTGGAACCGACCCAACACCACTGGTTCCCCAACTGAATTTGCCGGGTTGTGCTTTACCTGCCGCAACAAATTCTTGGTAGGTTTTGTAAGGCGATGCAGACCCCACAAACAAAGCCATCACGTTTTCAAAGCTCTGACAAACCGGCACAAAGGAATCCATGTTGTACGTGACGCTCTTGATCAGGTGAGGTGCAATGGTCAATGGCGTGTTGGGTGAGATAGCGATGGTGTAACCATCGGGTTTGGCTGCAGCCAAAGCAGTAAAGCCAATGGTGGCGGCTGCGCCTTCTCGGTTGACGATCGGATAGGCTTGACCCGTGATTTTTGAAAACTCAGAAGCCAAAGCTCTGGCCATAAGATCAACGCCATGCCCGGCTTGAAATGGCACGATGACATTCACGGCGCGTGACGGATACGGCTCTTGTGCTGCTGCTGAGAAAATGGAAAAACAGGCGCATGTGGCTAAAAATGTGGCTGTCAGTTTTTGCATGTCAAAGTCCTTGTGTCTAAATTGGTGTGGGGGCTGAAACTACCCGCATAGGGTTGTCCTAAGCGATGACGATTTATTCTTAAGCCAAAGCGTTGTCGCCGCTCATATAGACATAAACTTCATGAAAGTAATTGCCTTGCAGCTTGAAAAAATTGCAATTATTTTTGTAAATGGTAGGTGAGCCAATTTTTGAATTTTGAACTTCAAACCTGGAACTGATCCTATCTGGCAAAGAAGGGAAGTGATCAAAATGAGAATGCAAAATCTTGTCGTACCGAGAAAATAAGCGCTCAAACATTTCTGAGATTTCAGTATCTCGGCCTTTGAAAGTGCTTTGATAGGTTGCGATGGTGAATGTTGCGTCAGGGGTGAAGAAAGATAGAACTGTCGACAAGTCTTTGTTGTCAACTGCTGCGAAATATCTTTCTACAAGTTGTTCAAGTTGTAGGGCTGGCATTTTAAAAATTACTCACTGGTTCAAAAATTAATTGTGATCTGACCCCAATTAATGTGACAACTACTCCAGAAAATTCCCAGCTGTAAATCTCACTGGCTCTGCATGTGGGTCGAAGCTTACGCCAGCAGGGTCTTTGCCTTCTTTGAGGGCTTGGAGTTGTTGCATCAGTAACCTGCGAAGTTTGACGATGCCGCCGTCTGACGAGGCTAGGTATTCTTCTGAGTGCTTGGCAATCGTGCCTTGACTCACCATGGCTTCGTAGTCACCAGGAAATTGTTGGTGTTCTTCTTCGCTTAAATGTTCCCACAGTTTGCCGTTCAAGCGCGATCGCATTTTGACCAACTCGCCTTTTTCTTTGACACGCCCCACAACAAAAATTCTGAATGAATGATCGTCGATCGGCAGCACCCAGCCTAAAGATTCAACCATGCCATAACGGCCAATTCGCGGGCTTGGAATGACGCGAAGGGTGGGGAGGCCGGCTTCGCTGATACGGCGCAGTGTTTTGCCGTCGGGCAGTTGTCTGAGTGAAACTGTTCTAACACTGTGCGCCTGTGTATCCCAAGTCACTTTGGGCATGAGCGACATTTGCTCTACAAATTGTGTGCCACTGAAAGATGAATGCAGTATGACGACATGAAACGGGTCGACCAAATTTTCGTAATGCTGCAACCAATTGCATGGAATGATTTGAGGTCCGCCGCCGCCAATGCTGTCATCATTGGCCTCTAAAAATTCACCTTCTTCTAAGGTTTCTAAGCATTCATAGCGAGGCAATACAGGCTTTTTGTCTGGCGGTCCCATGTAGGTCCAGATAAGGCCATACATTTCTTGTAAGGGGTACCAAGCTTGCCGGGCTTCTTCTAAATTCAAGCCGCCGTTGGGCTCGCACGGTTGTTCTAGGCAATGGCCCTTCACGTCAAAAAGCCAGCCGTGGTAGCAGCAGCGAATGCCTTTTTCTTCGACCTTGCCGTAAAACAAAGAGGCACCGCGATGAGCGCAGTGGGGGTAAACCAAGCCTGGGTTGCCCGATTTATCTCTGAACAAGATTAAGTCTTCGCCCAACACTCTTACTTTTTTAGGCGTTTCGGTAGCATCGGCCAACATGCCAATAGGATGCCAGTATCGGCGCATCAATTCACCCATGGGGGTGCCTTTGCCTACTTGCGCCAGTTCCAATTTAGAAGTGGGCTCGGGTTTGCCGTAGGCAGTGCCAGTGTCAATTTGAATGGGAATAACACGTCTTCCAGAAGCTGCAAAATCTTGCATCACATTGACCTTTATTGAGCCGTTACGCCAGCAGCTTTAATCAGCTCTGCAACTTTGGGAAAGTCAGCTTTGAAAACCTCTGCAAACTGCGCGGGTGTGTTGCCAAGGGGCTCAAAGCCGAAGCTCACCAGCCTAGCCTGAATATCGGGCTGCATGGTAATTTCACGCAAAGCCGTAACCCACATGTTTTGAATGTCGGCAGGCAAATTGGCTGGGGCGTACATGCCAATCCAGCTGTCTACGTCAAATCCTTTGAAGCCTTGTTCTGAAAATGTGGCCACGTTGGGCATGGTGGAAACGCGTTTGGTGCCAGCAATGCCTAGCACTTTGATCTTGCCAGCTTGGGATTGATTTCGGGCTGTAGATGGGTTGGCCCATGCAAAGTCTAAGAGTTCACCAAATAAATCATTGTGCGCAGCCGCCTCAGATTTGTAGGCTGCGTGGACTAATTTACCGCCAGATTGTTGCGACAGCAGTTCACCAAACAAGTGAGCAGAAGAACCAGTACCCCAAGTCCCGTAGTTCATGCTGCCTTTCTTTTTGGCAAACTCAACAAATTCTTTGACATTGTTGAAGGGTGCATTGGTGCGTGCTACCAGCATGGGGCCGCCGGTGGCCAACATGCTTAAGGGGGTAAAGCTCTTGACTGGGTCGTAGGGTAATTTTGCTTGCAATATGGCGTTGTTCACGTGCGTTAAGGGCAGCGTCATCATGACGGTGTAACCATCGGCAGGTGCTTTGGCGACGTAGTCTGCTGCGATGATGCCGCTGGCACCTGGTTTGGCATCGATCACGATGGCTTGCCCCCAACGCTGCTGAAGCTTTTCGCCATAGATTCTGGCCAAGGTATCAATGGGCCCGCCAGCTGTGCCAAAGGGGACAATTTTGATAGGGCGGTTGGGGAAGGAGGGGCCACTTTGAGCCCAAATGGGGGTGGCGGTAAGTAAGCCCAGCGCAGAGCTAAAAATCCGTCGTGAAACCTTCATCTTGCATCTCCTGAACTGAAGAACACAGTTTAAGAATTTGTGGGCAGATTGCAATAGTTGTAACCCTTCTAAATTAAATGGGGTCAGATCAACATTAATTTCCAATCAAAAGGGGAGGCGGCTAATGGGGGCTTCCTCATGGTGGAGTACCACAAATCGTCAGCCCCCATTAGCCGCCTCCCCTTTTGATTGACCAAATTAATGTTGATCTGACCCCATTTAATTTTGCAAGGCATTGTGGATTGTCGAAAGTGTGTATAGTGTGTATTTTGCTTTGATGAAAAGCAAAGAATTGATATCACTGCTCATTCGAGAAGGTTGAAGGGTCGGTAAATTATGAAATTCCCAATTGCCATAGAGCCAGGGCACTCAACGCAAGCTTGGGGCGTGGTTGTTCCTGATCTGCCTGGGTGCTTTTCTGCGTCAGATAAAGGCATCGACGAAGCCATCGACAACGCCAAAGAAGCGATCGAGTTGTGGATCGAAACTGCCTTAGACATGAATCAAGCCATACCCAAGCCAAGTAACATTACACAGCTTCAAAAGCAAAAAGAATTTAAGGGATGGATTTGGGCCATGGTGGACATTGATCCTGCGCTTTTGTCGGATGAGGTTGAGCGCGTCAACATTACATTGCCCAAAAGAATCTTGGCCAGATTGGATTCAAAGGCCTTGCAATATGGCAAGACTCGGTCGGGCTTGATTGCAGATTTGGCACTCAGGGTCGCTTAATCATTGATTCAAGGAGCAACTTATGACACCGCAAACGCTGTTGAAACACATTGATGAAGGTCAGCTTTGGTCAGACCAAGAACTGGCCAGCATTCCGGCTGATGTGTCGCAGGCTTATCAAATTGCCTTGCAAGTTAGAAAGCTCAGGGAGGCTCGAGGTGAGCAGCCACGGGGTTTCAAAATTGGCTTTACCAACCGCAGCATTTGGGAGCGCTATCAAGTGTTCGAGCCCATTTGGGGTACGGTTTGGAACACCACTTTGTCCATGGCCAACGCGCAGGGCGAGGGTACTGTGGACATCAGCTACATGAGTCAGCCGCGCCTTGAGCCCGAATTGGTATTTGGCATGCGCTGCACACCACCTTTGGAGTTGACGGTGCAAAGTTTGTTTGAGTCAATTGACTGGATGGCGTCTGGTTTTGAAATTGTTCAATCGCATTCACTTGATTGGAAATTCAAAGTAGCCGACACAGTCACAGACAGCGGCTTGCATGCTCATTTACTGGTAGGTCAGCAGTTGGCTCTGAAAGATGTGGCCGCCAATGGCGCGCACTTGCATGAGCTGCTAGCAGGTATGTCTTTAGAGCTTGTGCACGCGGGCAAAGTGGTAGAGAAGGGCCAAGCAAGCAATGTTTTGGACAGCCCGCTGATGGCCTTGCTGCACTTTATGAAGGCGCTTCGGCAATGTCCTGGTGCCCCTGATGTAAAAGCCGGCGATGTGATTACAACTGGCACCTGGACCGATGCCTGGCCTTTGTTGGCCGGGCAGACTTGGGAGAGTCGTTACGACTCGCCACTGATGGGACTAAAGATTGAAGTCATTTAATTGGGGTCAGAGCAACATTAATTTCCAATCAAAGGGGATAAAGGCTAAGGGGGGCTGACGATTTGTGGTACCCCACCATGAGGAAGCCCCCCTTAGCCTTTATCCCCTTTGATTGGCCAAATTAATGTTGCTCTGACCCCAATTAAAATCTTTCAGTGTGCTTGGCAAATCTGTTCAGAATGGCTTGCCAGCCTTCGATTTGCTGCGCTTCGGTGTGCTCTGTTTCTGCGTCAAATGAAACTTGCACCATGACGCCTTCAGCGCTTGGGGTAAATGTTACGGCGGCTGTTCGGTCGCCAAATGAATACTCAAGGCGCTCTTGGGTGATGATCTTTGTGTAAACGCCTTCAAAGTCAAACCCAACACTGCCGTCTTTGGCCTCCATGCGCGAGCTGAAGGTGCCGCCTTCTCTGAGTTCGACCGAGGCCGTGGTGGTGTGCCAGTCGTCTGAAGCTGCATTCCATTGCACGATGTGTTCTGGGGATGTGTAACAGCGCCAGACGGTTTCAAGCGGGGCATTGATGGTGGTTTGTACGCTAAGTTTCATGGGGCTATTTGAGGTTTAAATCTCTGTTTTCTTTGAAAGAAGGCACGCGTATTTGACAGCAAATTGATCGAATTGCCAACAGATTCAATGCAGAATTAATTGTGATCTGACCCCAATTTTTGTCCTAAAGCCTGCATTTAAATTAAGATGGTGTTTTACTTTTAAAGGGTAGAAATACCATGGCCCATTTGTACGGACGTCAGGCTTTTGTCGAGCTGCTCATCAGCGAAGGTGTCACCCATCTTTTTGGCAACCCTGGCACCACAGAGTTGCCCATCATGGAGGCCTTGCCCGACTATCCCGAATTGAAGTTCGTTCTGGGGCTGCAAGAATCTGTTGTCATGGGCATGGCAGACGGCTTTGCAAGGGCCTCACGCAAGCTCACAGCCGCCAATGTGCATGTGGCCCCCGGACTTGGCAATGCCATGGGCGCTTTGTACAACGCCAAATTTTCTGGCTCGCCCGTCATCCTCACTGCAGGTCAACAAGAGCAAGGCCATGGCTTGCTAGAGCCTTTGCTTTACGACGATTTGGCTACCATGGCGGCCCCCTTGGTGAAATGGTCGATTGAGGTCACCAGGTTGCAAGACCTGCCGCTCATCATGCGCCGCGCAGCCAAGATTGCCATGACGCCCCCCACAGGGCCCGTCTTCATCAGTTTGCCCGGCGACATTCTCAATGAGATTGCAGAAATTGAATTGGGCCAATCGGTGCGCATTGACAACAGGGTAAGGCCCTCCGACGCTTCTTTAAGCGAATTGGCCAATGCGCTACTTTCTGCCAAGAACCCTGTCATTATTTCTGGCAAAGAACTCAATACCCCACAAGCCTTTGTAGATGCCGCAGAGTTGGCAACAATACTGGGGGCAGGTGTGTTTCAAGAGTCGGTGCCCTACAGCACCAGTTTTTCCACATCGCACCCTCATTACCTTGGCATGCTCACACGCAACCAAGAGAACGTGCGCAAAACCCTAGACCCCTTCGATCTGGTTTTATGTTTGGGCGCCGATTTGCTTCGCATGTCGGTCTACAGCCCCACCGAGCCTTTGCCCTCACACTCGCGCGTTGTTCATGTCAGTGACCGCAGCTGGGAGTTGGGGAAAAATTACAGAACCGATTTGGCGGTGCAAGCCAATGTAGGCGAAACATTGCCAGTCTTGCTTGCCTTGCTTCGCTCGCGCACAGACGCCCATTACCAAGCGCAAGCGCAAACGCGCTCCCAAGCATT
>CANFJC010000087.1 GCA_947447245.1 Comamonadaceae bacterium | reverse complement strand
GGAAGTTTTCTGGCAGCAACTGTACTTGATCAAGAATTTAAAAATTTTATTTTTATAACAGACGATAAAGAGTTTAAATTTGCAAAAAAATATAAAATCAATGAAGTTGAGGCGCTAAGCACTCTGACAATTAATAGATATAACGGTCAAATGGATATATACAATGCCATTTTTCAACCGTCATTTATGGTTATTGATAAAAGCGTAATGTTCTGTAAGCCTGCAACTGCAAAGAAGTTTTAAATTTCCGCATAGACCTATCGCAACATCACTTTTCGCAAACGAAGAGCAGCTGGATGATCGGGCACCAAATTCAATGCTGACTCTAATGCGGTCAATGCATTATCGCGATCATTTTGTTTGTTGTATTGCTCAGTAGACTTTACGTACCATTCAGCTGCAACAAATTTAGAGCTAGACACACCAAAACCATTTTCGTAAATTCGTGCAATGTTAAAAGATGCAGAGGCTATTTGAGCATCTGATGCTCTTTTGAATGACGTCATTACGCCTTCCCAACATTCTTGTGTCATTTTTTTATAACCATCACCAGGCTGCTGCTGGAGCTTTAAACAAATGTCCCACTCCCGAATAGCGTAGTAGAAAGATGCCCTTGGGTCGTAGGCCTCCCCACGTTTTTTCAAAACAGTGACGTAAACGCCCGCCCGCGAATCGTCATCTGTATGACTGAAAATAGCAGACCATAATTCTTCAGGCTTGGCTAATGCAATTCTTGACTTCTTAGCTGCATCCAAGCGAACCAATTCCTTGTAAAGTTCGAAAGTCGCCAGGGATTGGCCTTCACGCTCATAGTTCTGTTGCTTCTCTTTATAAGCTAGTGCTACTGGACTGTTGGGGTCGTACTTGAGTTCAGGCACTGGATCTGCGGCATGCGCAGAGACAGCAATTAACATGGTTAGGAGGAATATTTTCATGCCAGAAAGTATCTCATGCATTAGGAGTTGCGCATAGATTGGGAATCTTTTTAAAATTCTTACACGACACGTGTAACGAAGATTGGCAGCGCCTGAAGGCTCCATGCCGCCGAAGCGGGAGCGCCACTTATAAAAGGTTGGTTGGCTAAAGCCACCGGACCGGCAAAGTTCCTTGACGGACATGCCCGCGTCAGCTTGTTTGAGGAAGCCGATGATTTGCTCATCGGTAAATCTGGATTGTTTCATAGCCGCTATTCTCCGAAATTAGCGGACTTTGTTCCATCACTTTGGTACGGCTGGTAGGGAGTAGGTCAAAACCGCGTAAGTTCAAATTCTGTAGGTCCCTGGTTCAAACCAAGGCCGAGGAGCCAAAATTAAAGCTCGTAAATAATGGCTCAGTTAGCCATCAAATTGGCTTGATGGTCGTCATTGATAGTTGTACGGCGAAGCTCTCTACGCTCTGCGATGTCGTAGCGCCGCCCGCGATGCAGCGTACTTCGGTTGTCCCAAATCACTAAATCACCAACTTCCCATTGGTGAACATATACGTTCTCTCTTTGCGTCGCATGTTCAAGCAAATCTTGAAGATACATTCGACTTTCCGCCGTTGGCCAACCAATAATTTGCCGCGCGTGAACGCCTGTAAAAAGAACTTTACGACCAGATCCAGGGTGAGTGTTAACCAATGGCCAAACAGCAGGTGGAATTTCCTTCTTCTGATCATCGGTGTAGGCATCATCGCCCAGCAAGATGCGAGTATGTAGCGCAAAATGCTCAGCCTCGAGGTCCTGTATCTCATTAAGCGTGCGCGCATCTAAAGTGTCGTAAGCATTGCGAAGATCTGCAAATTCAGTATTACCACCCCAACTTGGTTTAACCAAGCAATGAAGCATGGAATAGGCAGCACGAGGATTCATGAAAGAGCTGTCACTGTGCCACAACTGATTAGCAAAATTTGATAAATTTTTAGGAGAGTCCCGTTTTGCGACATTGCCATGCACGTCAACATTGGAGATATCAATGAGACGTTCATCCTCTAGCCTTTCGGGTCTTTTAAAAACTCGCTTTAGCCCGATGTCTAAAGGTCCAAAAGATTTTGAAAAATCTAATTGCTGTTGTGCTGTAAGTGCTTGGCCACGGAATACAACAACAGCATGCTGGTTCATAGCCGCGTTGATAGCGCGCACATCCGAATCTTTCAGCGGTTTGGTTATGTCAATACCGCTGGCCTCTGCAGCAAAAACTTTGTGCAATGGTTTAAATTGCATTTTCATTTTTTGTACTTCCTATTCCTGTTCGATTTTTGCTTCAGTCACTATTCGGCCCCACCTCTTTATTTCTCCACCAATAAATGCATCAAACTGCTCCGGACGTGAACCAACGACTTGCAAACCAAAGTCTTGTGCTCTTTTTTGCACATCGACTGTGGCCAAGGCTTTAACAGTATCGCTTTGGATCTTTTGCAAAATATGCTTTGGTGTACCTGCTGGTGCAATAAAACCGAGTAAAGCACCCACATTAAATCCAGGTAGGGTATCTCCAACTGTTGGGTAATCGTAACCAGTTACCCGCTTATCGCCCATGGTGGCAATGACCTTCATGCGTCCGGCTTGAACGTAGGGCAATATGGAAAGGAATGGATCAACTACAAGATCAAGTCGACCGCCCATCAATTCAGTGTGTGCAGGCGCACTGCCCTTCATACCAATATGCAGCATATCAAAACCTGCTTCACGTTTAAGTAATTCTGCTCCCAAGTGGGTGCTACTCCCTGGTCCTGGGGTGCCGTAATTAAGCTTACCTGGATTCTTTCTTGCGTATTCAATTAACTCTTTTAAGTTGTTAAACGGCGCGTCTGGCCTAGCAACGATAGCCAGTTGCATATTAAAAAGTTGGGTAACACCAGCCAAATCCTTTTGGGTGTCGTATGGAAGTTTCTTACGAAGCGTTGGATTGACAGAGAAAGACGAATTAACCATGCCTATCGTTAAACCGTCTGGAGGTGACTTGGCCACAAAGTCCACGCCAATGGTGGTGCCAGCACCCGGCTTGTAATCCAAAACAACAGTCTGACCCCAAGTTTCTTGCAATTTCTGCGCAAGCAAACGGCCCACAGTGTCAGTCGGCCCCCCGGGAGGAAACGGAACAATGATCTTGACAGGGCCTTTAGGGAAGTCTTGCGCCTTAGCTGAACTGGCAGCAAAATTTAAGGCTAAGGGGATTGCAATTAAAGCAACTTTTATCCATTTCAAGTTATGTCTCCCGATATATATTTTCAAGTTCATTCTTTATACTTTTTCCGCAGCAGTCAACATGATTAACCTTAACTGCATCGTCACCAGCAATTTCAATTGTTGATCAACTGCTAACACCATCCAATAAGTTCAAATACAAAATTTATAAATAAATCATTTAGCCACAAGCTGAACTAACTAAGTTTTAGAACAGATATGAGGCATCCCATGCCATTCAAAGTTTGGAGTAGATATTCATTACACGACTCAAACTTTTGAAATTGCTGAATTTCTCAAAGAACTCAACGTGGCGCTTGGTGTAATTGCTTCAGGGTCAGTCTGCAACTCAATAACAGCACCTGTTTCAGACTCAACTGCCAAATTAAAAATGCTTTCAAATTGCTCTGTTTTTGTCACCCGATAACCTTGAAGTCCATAAGCCTGAGCAAGCAAAACGAAGTCAGGATTTTCCAGTGATGTTGCAAAAACTTGCCCTGGGAAATTAATTTCTTGGTGCATTCTTATACTGCCATACATGCTGTTATTGACAATGATGAAGACAATTGGCAGTTTGTACTGTTTAGCGGTGGCCAGTTCTTTTTCACTCATCATGAAACAACCATCGCCAGCAAAACAAATAACGGTTCTTTCGGGGTAAGTGATTTTTGCAGCAATTGCCGCCGGTATTCCATAGCCCATAGTGCCGCTTGTTGGGGCAAGTTGAGTATTGAAATGACGGTGCTGGTAAAACCGATGTACCCACGAAGTGTAATTTCCAGCGCCATTGGTAATGATGCTATTTGACGGAAGATTGTTGCTAAGCCAGCGAACAATGCTTCCAAAATTGACGTCGCCTGGGGTGTTTGTAGGAATCAATGTGGCTTGGTATTCTGAATGGGCATGTTCAGCGGACGCAGTCCACAACATTTTCCCCTTTGGTTTTAAAGAACTTGCATAACGAGCAAATTCACACAAGCTAGACTGAATCAATAAGTCTGCTTGAAATACGCGACCCAACTCCTGAGAGTCAGGGTGCACATGAATGAATTGTTGAATTGGCCTTGGAGCCTTGATCAAACTGTATGCTGAGGTACTTGTCTCGCTCAGACGCGAGCCCACAGCAATTATTAAATCAGCATTGCAAATGCGTTTGACCAAATTTGGATTTACACCCGGCCCTAGGGGACCACAATAAAGTCGATGTGTGTTGTCAAATAAATCTTGACGCCGAAATCCTGTACAAACAGGCAGTTCGAAATTTTCTGAAAAAATTTGAATGTCTTTTAAACTTGATTCACTCCAATCACTTCCACCCAAGATGAGTACTGGATTTTTTGCTGAAAGAAGTTTTTGTTGCAGAGATTCTAGGTCAGACATGAGCGCTGTAGTAAGCGTCTTTTGGTATTTTCCCAAATCCTGAATTTGAGCTTTTTTGTATAGCAAATCTTCGGGCAATGCAACGATGCAAGGGCCTGGTCGCCCAGAAACTGCAGAATGAAAAGATCTGCTTATTATTTCCGGAATTCGTTCTATTCGATCAACTTGAGCAACCCGTTTAACGACAGTTTGGAACATTTGAACAATATCAATTTCTTGCCAAGCCTCCCGCCCAGTAAAGCCACTGTCAATTTGACCGACCAGCATAATCAATGGCGTGGAGTCTTGCGCTGCCGTATGTAAACCAATGCTGGCTTGGGTAATTCCCGGGCCTCGCGTCACAAGGCACACACCAGGCTGCCCAGTTAATCGGCTATAGGCTTGGGCCATATGAGCTGCAGATGCTTCGTGTCGACAGACGATCACTTCAATTTCATCTTGAGCTCTGCTAAGCGCATCGAGAATAGGAAGGAAACTTTCGCCTGGAACACAAAATACTTTTTTGACACCATGAATCTTAAGAGCGTCAGCTACTAACTCCCCTCCATTTCGAAGCGGAAGAAACATCTCGTTCATTCAGCAGTTGCCCCTGATTTTTCAACAACTTTTTTCCACGTTTCACGCTCGCGAAGCCACGCCTGCTTCATGTCAAGTGGAGTACCTGGCAATGTTTCAAAACTTACCTCCCGTAACCGAGCAATAAAGTCAGGATTCATCAGAATACTGTTCAATTCTCTGTTCATCCTTGTAATTACCTCTTGAGAAGTTTTATTTTGTGCGACCAGGCCGAACCAAGCTGACGTTGTCATGTTGGCAAATCCACTTTCACTGACAGTCGGAACATCTGGCAATTGAAACCAACGCTTCGCAGATGTAACAGCCAAGGGCTTCAACTTGCCTGCTCTAATTTGAGGCAGCAATTGAGGCAAATTGTCAGTGGTGAACTGAACATCACCTGCAAGCAGGGCTGCCATGGAGGGGCCGTTACCGCGATATGGAATGTGCGTGAGTTCAACGCCTACATTTGTCTTGAACAACTCATTCAACAAGTGCCCTGCACTACCTGAGCTTGAACTTGAATAGGAAATAGGAGGGTTTTTATTTTTGGCAAAAGATCCCAAATCTTTAAGATTACTTACAGGTAGATTGACGGACGTAACGATGACGTTGGGCGTTTGCCCCATTAAACCAATTGGCAATAAGTCCGTATCAGGGTCGTAGCCCATTTTCTTATAAAGATATTGATTGATAGACATCATTGGAAGCGAAGCAACCATAAAGTAATGATCATCTAAATTGGCTTTGACAAAGAAACTGGCTGCAACACCGCCGCTTGCACCGCCTTTGTTTTCAATCACTACAGGTTGATTCAAACTTTCTGACAGTTTTTGTCCCAATAAGCGAGTCAAAATATCTGTAGACCCGCCCGGTGGGTACGGAACCAGCAACTTAATCGGGCGACTTGGCCAATTATTTTGAGTTTGAGCTTGAATTCCGTTTGCAAATACTGCACATAGAAATATCAAAATCCAATTCTTTATCATCACTCTTCCTTTTTTTTGTTTGCATGCAGAGAAGGATTTTCTGTGAAAAAAGTCTAATTTGCGATTTCAATATGAACGATTTTTCCGCCCACCATGGTGAGCATTGAATGTATTTGCGCCATTCTCTCAAGCGGTACTTGAAGGTAGTCCTCACTCAAAACAGCCAAATCAGCATATTTCCCAACCTCCAATGTGCCTCGCTTGTTTTCGTCATGCGCAAGCCATGCACTGCCAGAAGTGTACATTTTGAGTGCCTGCATTCGAGTGGGAATTTCGTCATTACCTCTTAACTTACGTCCGGATGCAGATTTGCCATCTAGCATCCAACGCAGTGCAATAAAAGGGTTGTAGTCAGCAACACGATGAGCATCGGTCCCTGCTCCAATCGTAATACCTAATTTAAGCGCCGTATTGATGGGGGGCATACGTTCTAAGTTTTTTTCTCCGTGGCGATGCAATGCTTTGTCGCCATCTAAGTACATGGCGTCTTGCATTGCCCACCCCACGCCCAATGCCTTCATTCGTTTAAAAGTGGCTTCAGTGCCGTTATTCAAGTGTGCAATGGACCATCTTAGTTTAGCGATTGGGAATTCTTGATTTACTTTTTCGAAAACTTCAAGGAGAGATGAGGCAGACGCATTTTCTTGCCAGTGCTGAGTTAATGTATAGCCATTTTGTGCAGCCCATCTTGCCACTTGATAAAACTTTTCTTGATCTGCAGGCGAAGCTTTATCGTTGTTATACATACTGAAAGTTACACGCTCACCAATGCCATTAAATTTAAGCATTTCATCGCCAAAATTCATGGGTAAAAGTTGTGTCAACTCCTTAAACTCTTCAAACTCTTTATTGGGTTTTTGCGCAAAATAGCTGTAACGCACTCGCACGGATAAATTATTATTTCTCCATACGTTAAATAGCGGCGCATATTCGGCAGGCGTCATGTTAAAACCTCCTGGGTCAATCACACCGGTAACGCCAACTCGATTTAATTCTTTAAAGAATTTTTGTGTTCCGGCAACCTTGTCCTCAAATGTTGGCTTGGGCAATTTATCGAACAAAGGGACAATTCCGCCAACGATGGCGCCAGTAGGTTTGCCAGCTTTATCCAATTCAAATTTCCCGCCACCTGGTAAATCTGCTTCAGATTGAATGTTGAGGGTTTTGTAAGCTGCGGGCGTCAACATTGCCCAGTCGTACATCCATTGAACATAAACCGGGTTGTTTGGGGCTGCTTGGATTAACTCTTCTTGCGTGGGGCGTCGTCCTTCCTTAAATTGCTCTTCTGTCCAACCTCCTGCCACGACTAGCCATTCACCTGGTTTTGCAGATGATGCTGCTTGCTTAAGTCTGTTTAACGCGGCTTCAATTGTTTGTAGTCCAAACCAATGAACTTCAGTGCTGTAACTCAGTGCGGCTCGAATGGCATGAATATGTGAATCAATTAGGCCTGGTATGACCGTCTTACCTTTTAGGTCAATCACTTGAGTATTTGGCCCTTGCCAAACCTTCAACTCTGTTAGTGAGCCCAGCGCAATAATTTTGCCTTCACGGATGGCCATCGATTGGTAAATTGATTCTTTATCGTTTGCACTGATAATTTTTCCATGGTTTAGGATCGTTTCAGCGGGCTGACCTAAAGCAGTAGTTATAGTGAATGCGCCCAAACTGAGAAGGCAAAAAGTGTTGAGTTTCATGACATTTTTCTTTTCTAGAATGAGAACGCACTATCACTCCTATAAAAAACTGACTCTAGGGTATAAACCCTAAGCCCAGCCCTTCACTGCTGATATGGCTCGCCACCAAACATTCGAGCGCGATACGTTCTTAAATGGGAGCTTCTGGACACACCGCATTTCAATCGGGTGTTGAAAGCACAATATAAAATTACTGAATAAAAATTCAATGTGAAGCATTGACCGATAGGAAATTGCGGATCGATAAACCAGGCGCTTAGAGCACTCAGTTCACGCCACCAGGAATAGCAGCAGCAATCTGGCGAAGCTTGACCGTTTCAGTTCGAATTTCTTGTATGACTTGCTCGGGCGTACTTCCAACCAAACTCATGCCCATGCCATTGAGTTTACGTTTGACATCGGGGTCGGCCAGTGCCGTTTTAACCGATGCATTTAAGCGGGCTTGAATATCTGGTGCCAACCCTTTGGGGCCAAACAAGCCCACCCAGTAGGTCAGGTCATAACCAGTCAATCCACCCTCGCTCAGGGTTGGCACATCTGGATAGCGCGGGTCTCTGATCGCGCTGGTTGTGCCCAACAAACGCACCTTGCCCGCATCGATTTGAGGCTTAGCAGCACCATCAAAAATAACCTGACAAACACCTGCGAGTACGTCTTGCATACCAGGGCCAGAGCCTTTGTAGGGCACATGGGTCATTTGGACTTTGCCCATCGCGTTGAACAACTCGCCAGCAAAGTGCAATCCACTTCCAATGCCCGAAGTGGCGTAATTGATTTGCACTTTGCTTTCTCTGGCGTAGGCCAAAAATTCGGGCAAAGTTTTGGCTGGCACCGAGGGGTTAACCACCATCAACAAGCCGTATTTACCAACCAAGGAAATGGGTGTGAAGTCAGTTATTGGGTCGTAAGACAATGCTTTCTCAACCACCGCCATGTAGGTGTGAGTTCCATTGGTGGTAAGAAGCAACTGGTATCCATCAGGCGTAGCTTTGCTGATGTATTCACTGCCAATGCGCCCGCCTCCACCGGCCCTATTTTCAATGATGATGTTTTGCCCCAAATTTCTGGACATGGCCTCAGCAAGAATCCGACTGACTTGATCTGAAAAACCACCAGCCGCGTAAGGCACGATTGCCTTGATGGGACGTTGCGGATAAATTTGTGCAGATGCCACACAGGTCACTAAGACCGCTCCAAGGGCAATCGTCAAACGCCCCAAAACAGTTTTCACAATAGACATGGAACGAACCTTTAATTTAAGAAGGCAAGCCCAGTGCTTGCCTTACGCGTGGCATGACTTGCTCGGCCATCAACACCATGGAGCGGCGCGACAGCGCTGGATCTGCCCAATCCAATCCCGCATAAACCAATTCACCAAAACCACCCAATTTTTCGTGCAGCTTTAAGATTTCATCAACCACATGGTTGACGCTACCTGCAATGACCAATTGATCGAGAATGTCATCCAACGGAACTGGGGCATCAGGCGTTTTGCCGTCCATGGTAAAGACCGCATCTCGCTTACCTTTTCGCAGCTTGTAACCCAAGTTTCGGTAATAGAACCGATAAGGACTTTGCTCAGATGCTTTACCGTAGTCACGCGCAACTTTGTCATCGTCATGCACCATGATGGTTCTGGCTACACGCCAATCGGCACGTGAGGCTTCAATGCCTACATTGGCCTTGCCTAGGGCATAGTTAGTCCAATGCGAGGTGAGCCACTGGTCGTAGAGAAAATTGGCAGAGATGGGGTGCAAGTCTTTCTCACCCATGGCAATCACACCTTTTGAAAATGGTGCCACCACAGTACCCACAATTTCGGGGCGTGGGCGTTGATAAGGCTTGTACATCTTGCCTGTGTGACAAAACTCATCCAAGGTGGTGGCCGTTGTAACTTTGAAGCGGTTATCTGGCAAATCAATGTTGTAAGGCGGGTCACTCTGCCAAAGTTTCAAAATGACATCGATCGATTCAGCAAACATCTTGTTGCGATCCTCGTCAATGATGCCAAGCGCCTCGGCATCAGAAGCTAAAGCACCAGGACTAACGCCCAAAATAAAACGGCCTTCTGAGAGATGGTCGAACATGGCGGCATGACAAGCAACCAAGACCGGATGCACATGCGCAAGATTAGAGGTACCCGTACCAAGCCTGATATTTTTGGTTGAATGAATCAGCGTGGCTTGAAACATCATGCTACTGGTGATGTTTTCTACCAAGTCAGTTAAATGCTCACCAACAAAGGCATCGTGATAACCCAATTCATCGGCCAGGATGATGATGTCCCTGTCTTCTCTCAAAGTTTCTGTGGGGCTGCGCGAAGCAGGGTGCACGGGCATG
>CANFJC010000086.1 GCA_947447245.1 Comamonadaceae bacterium | reverse complement strand
TCTCGTCCTGGACATGACCAAATTCGTCTTCGTCACTGGTGGTGTGGTGTCTTCCCTCGGGAAGGGAATCGCTTCTGCCTCGCTTGCCGCAATCTTAGAATCGCGCGGCCTCTCAGTCACCCTCATCAAACTCGATCCCTACATCAACGTTGATCCTGGCACCATGTCACCGTTTCAACACGGTGAAGTGTTTGTCACCGACGATGGCGCCGAGACCGACCTCGATTTGGGACACTACGAGCGCTTCATCAACACCCGCATGAAGAAGGCCAACAACTTCACCACGGGTCAAATTTACAAAAGCGTGCTTGAAAAAGAACGCCGTGGTGATTACTTGGGCAAAACCGTTCAGGTCATCCCCCACATCACCAACGAAATTCAAGACTTCATCAAGCGCGGTGCAGGTTTTGACACGCCAGAAGCAGTCGATGTGGCCATTGTCGAAATTGGCGGCACCGTGGGCGATATCGAATCTTTGCCATTTTTGGAAGCCGTGCGTCAACTGAGTTTGCGCATGGGCCCCAACAATGCAGCCTTCGTGCACCTGACCTATGTGCCTTGGATTGCGGCCGCTGGCGAATTGAAGACCAAGCCGACTCAGCACACGGTGCAAAAATTGCGCGAAATTGGCATTCAGCCCGATGCCTTGCTGTGCCGTGCAGACCGCATGATTCCTGATGACGAGAAAGACAAAATTTCTCTATTCACCAACGTCCAAACATGGGGCGTGATTTCCATGCCCGATGTCGACACCATTTACAAAGTGCCACGTGTTTTGCACGAACAAGGCCTTGATGCCCTGATTTGCGATCGCTTGCACATCAACACGCAGCCGGCCAACCTCAAACGCTGGGACGACTTGGTCTATGAAACCGAGCACCCTCAAGGCGAAGTGACCATTGCCATGGTGGGCAAATATGTCGAACTCTCAGACAGCTACAAATCGGTCAATGAAGCTTTGCGCCATGCCGGTATGCGCAACCATGTGCGCGTCAAAATTGAGCACATAGACTCTGAAACCATTACCCCTGAAACCGTGGCGCAATTGGCCAAATACGATGGCATCTTGGTGCCTGGTGGTTTTGGCAAACGTGGCATTGAAGGCAAAATTCAAACCGCTCGGTTTGCGCGGGAAGGCAAGGTGCCATACCTTGGCATTTGCTTGGGCATGCAAGTGGCCACCATTGAATATGCGCGCCATGTGGCGGGCATGAAAGATGCCAACAGCACCGAGTTTGAAACCGACACACCCTTTCCCGTCATTGCGCTCATCAACGAATGGAAAGATGCTGACGGCACCATCCAAGTTCGCGATGCCAAATCCGATTTGGGCGGCACCATGCGTTTAGGCGCACAAAGCTCCGATGTCTCCGCAGACACCTTGGCTCGGCAAATTTATGGGCCTGTGGTCACAGAGCGCCATCGTCATCGCTATGAAGCGAATGTGAATTATTTAGAGACTTTGCGCAAAGCAGGCTTGGTCATCTCTGCGCTCACGCAGCGCGAACAACTCACTGAAATTGTGGAACTTCCAAGTTCTGTTCACCCTTGGTTTGTGGGTGTGCAGTTTCACCCTGAATTCAAATCAACGCCTTGGGACGGTCACCCCTTGTTCAATGCCTTTGTGAAAGCGTCCATCGAACATCAGCAAGGTGCCAAACACCTTAAAGCCGTCGCTTGAAGCAGCAACGCATATCAAGCGACAAGACAAGGAAGACCATGAAACTTTGCGGATTTAATGTTGGCCTCGACCAGCGCTTCTTTTTGATTGCGGGCCCCTGCGTCATTGAATCAGAGCAATTGCAAATGGACACCGCTGGCACCTTGAAGGAAATCACTTCTTCATTGGGCATTCCCTTCATTTTCAAAAGCAGTTACGACAAAGCCAACCGCTCGTCTGGCACCACCTTCCGTGGCCCCGGCATGGAAAAAGGCTTGGGAATATTGGCCAAAGTCAAACGTGAGTTGCATGTGCCCATCCTGACCGATGTGCACACCGAAGCCGACATCGCGGCCGTAGCCGCCGTGGTGGATGTGCTGCAAACGCCCGCTTTTTTGTGCCGTCAAACCGATTTCATTCGGGCCGTTGCCCAATCTGGAAAGCCTGTGAACATCAAGAAGGGGCAGTTCTTGGCACCTCACGACATGAAGAACGTGATTGACAAAGCCCGTGCAGCAGCCCGTGATGCGGGCCTGCCAGAAGACAGCTTCATGGCCTGCGAGCGTGGCGCCAGCTTTGGCTACAACAACTTGGTCTCTGACATGCGCAGCTTGGCCATCATGCGCGAAACCGGCGCCCCTGTGGTGTTTGACGCCACTCACTCCGTTCAATTGCCCGGCGGACAAGGCACAAGCTCTGGTGGCATGCGCGAAATGGTACCTGTGCTGTCGCGCGCTGCCGTGGCTGTTGGCGTGGCGGGCTTGTTCATGGAAACACACCCCAACCCAGCTGTGGCCATGTCTGACGGCCCCAATGCCGTACCCCTGCATCACATGAAAGCCCTGCTGGAAACACTGCTCGAGCTCGATGCCGTGACCAAAAAGAATCCGTTTTTAGAAAATATTTTCAATTAAGAGAGAAGTTAAAAAATGAGTGCGATTGTTGACATTGTGGGCCGCGAAATTTTAGACAGCCGCGGCAACCCCACCGTTGAATGCGATGTGTTGTTAGAGTCCGGCGTGATGGGCCGTGCCGCCGTGCCTTCGGGCGCTTCCACGGGCAGCCGCGAAGCCATTGAATTGCGCGATGGCGACAAAAGCCGTTACTTGGGCAAAGGCGTGTTGAAAGCAGTTGAACACATCAACACCGAAATCTCTGAAGCCGTGCTGGGCTTAGATGCCTCAGAACAATCTTTTCTTGATAAAACCTTGATCGATTTAGACGGCACTGACAACAAAAGCCGTTTGGGCGCCAACGCCATGTTGGCCGTGTCCATGGCCGTGGCCCGTGCCGCTGCTGAAGAGTCTGGCTTGCCCTTGTACCGTTACTTTGGCGGCATGAACGCTTGCCAATTGCCCGTCCCCATGATGAACGTCATCAACGGCGGCGCCCATGCGAACAACAACCTCGATTTGCAAGAATTGATGATCATCCCCGTGGGTGCGCCCAGCTTCCGTGAAGCGGTGCGTTACGGTGCAGAAGTTTTTCACGCCTTGAAAAAAATCATTCACGACAAAGGCATGAGCATTGCCGTGGGCGACGAAGGTGGCTTTGCCCCCAACGTGCCCAACCACGAAGCTGCCATCCAAATGATTTTGGATGCCATCACTGCAGCGGGCTACACCCCAGGCGAGCAAATAGCCATTGGCCTTGACTGCGCTGCCAGTGAGTTTTACAAAGACGGCAAATACGAACTCCAAGGCGAAGGCTTGTCTTTGACAGGTGAGCAGTGGATCGACATGTTGGCCACGTGGGTCGACAAGTACCCCATCATCAGCATCGAAGACGGCATGGCCGAAAACGACTGGGACGGTTGGAAAATGCTCACAGACCGTTTGAGCCAAAAAGTTCAAATCGTGGGTGACGATCTGTTTGTGACCAACACCAAAATTTTGAAAGAAGGCATCGACAAAGGCATTGCCAATTCGATCCTCATCAAGATCAACCAAATCGGCACTTTGACAGAGACTTTTGCCGCCATCGAAATGGCCAAACGGGCCGGCTACACCGCCGTCATCAGCCACCGCTCTGGCGAAACCGAAGACTCCACCATTGCCGACATTGCCGTAGGCTTGAACGCTGGCCAAATCAAAACTGGCTCGATGAGCCGCAGCGATCGCATGGCCAAGTACAACCAACTGCTGCGCATTGAAGAAGACTTGGGCGACGTGGCAGAGTACCCAGGCCGTTCAGCGTTTTACAATTTGCGCTAATATTTCTGGATAGCCCTATTCGATGCTCATGGACAACCGCCTTCTGCCAACCATCTTGATCGCCCTGCTGCTGATCTTGCAGGGACAGATTTGGCTGGGCAAAGGCAGTGTTCCCACGGTCATTGAACTTGAGCACAAAATTCAAGAGCAAAACGAGTTGAACGCCAAAGCCAAGCGCATCAATGGTCAACTCAACTCTGAAGTGAGTGACCTCAAAGAAGGCTTGAACACGGTTGAAGAACGTGCCCGAAACGAATTGGGCATGGTCAAGGCCAACGAAATTTTCGTGCAGATCGAGAAATGACAGATCCGGTCGAGTGGGCCGGCTTCGTCTTGTCCTTGGCAATGGTTTATTGCAACATCAAAGAAATTCATTGGGGCTGGCCGCTGGCCATTGTGAGTTCCATCCTGTACGGTGCCGTTTTTTGGAACAGTCAACTGTATGGTGAAGCCAGTTTGCAAATCATGTTCATTTTGACTGCGGCCTGGGGCTGGCAGCAATGGCTGCGAGGTACCTCAAGGACCCCACTAATCACTGATGCTGCTGAGAACTTAGCACCGCCAGCACCTTCCAAGCTTTCAATCACCACCCTTCAGCCTGCTGAGAGACGCTTTGTTTTCTTTGCCACCTTGTTGGCTTGGCCCGCATTTTCTTTTTTCCTGCACCGTTACACCGACAGTGATGTGGCCATTTGGGATGGCTTGGTTACCGCCTTGAGTTTGTTGGGCCAATATTTGTTGGGCCGCAAGAAAATTGAAAACTGGTGGGTCTGGATGCTTGTCAATGCGCTCACCGTTGGCCTGATGGTCGAAAAATCTTTGTGGCTCACTGCTGTGCTGTATGGCATTTTTGCGCTACTCAGCTACATGGGCCTTCAAGCTTGGCGTCGTCATGCACGCTAGGGTCATTCGGATTGCGCTGCTGGGTGCGGAAAGTACGGGCAAGACCAGCTTGAGTCAGCGCATCACCGATGCCTTGTTGGCTCAAGGACAGATTGCCGCTTATGTGCCAGAGTTACTTCGAGAATGGTGCCAATTGCATGGCAGAACACCTGCAGTCCATGAGCAAGACCAAATTGCACAGCACCAAGCCGAGCGAATTTTTTCAATCCAAGAAGGCTGGGTCATTGCCGACACCACGTCTTTGATGACCGCCGTTTACAGCGACTATGCTTTTCAAGACCCGTCTTTGTATGAGCAGGCCCTTGAGCAACAGGCGCAATTTGATTTAACCCTGATCATGGGACTTGACGTGGCATGGGTGCCAGATGGTTTACAACGCGATGGCGAGCATGTGCGTGAACCGGTGGACCATCTGATTCGACAGGCCATGACCCTAAAGCAGTTGCCTTTCAAAGTGATTTACGGTCAAGGAGAGGCAAGGCTTAACGCAGCCTTGTTGGCCATCAGCCAAGGCATTGCAAATCTGAATGAGCCTCTAGATTTGAAATTTTCAGCACCCGGCTTGCAACCCACACAGACTCAAAGAGAAGTAAGTCAATACGGATTGAACCAAGGCCAAACAGCTTGGCGCTGTGATTTGTGCAGCGATGCCGAATGCGAGCACAGGCTGTTCAGTGACCTGCTGAAATAAAGCCCGTTAGTGAACGGCAGGGCCAGTTGGGGGTGACACTTCAGCTTGCGTAAACAGGCTGGCAGCATCGACTGGATCAAATTGATACTGCGCGCCGCAGAACTCGCAAGCCACCTCAATGTTTTCGCGCTCCGACAAAATACTTTCGGCTTCTGCCACCCCTAAACTCTTGATCATGCGCCCCACTCTGTCGCGACTGCAGCTGCAATGAAAACGAGGACCCGCTTCGCCAATCAGCGGCTCAAATCGCAGCAGTGGCTCTTCCCAGAACAAGCGGTGAAGCACTGTTTCCACATCCAAACCTAGCAGTTCTTCAGGTTTCAGACTTTTAGACAAGATGGAAATTCGGTTGTAGTCTTCGTCTTTGCCCAAGGCCGATTCACGCTCGACTGAATCGTACCTTCCTGCCAAATTGCCAGCGCCTTCCAAAGGCAATCTTTGAATGAGCAAACCTGCAGCCACTTGAGAGTTGGCAGCCAACACCAAGGTGGTGTCGAGTTGCTCAGACTGAAGCATGTAATGCTCTAGCACTTCGCTTAACTTTTCTAATTTTTCCTTGTGATCGCCAAACAAGGGCACCACGCCCTGATAAGGCTGCTGACCTTGCAATCGCTCTAAAGGATCGAGGGTAATGGCACAACGTCCCTCGTTGTTGACATTGACCATTTGGCTGAGAGAAGCCTTGGGTGACACCTCACCCTGCACAGTGGCCGTAGCTCGAAACCCAAAATCGGGCTGCACTTCCACCACAGACAACTTAACAGGCCCATCGCCAAAAATTTGCAGCACCAAGGCGCCATTGAATTTGATGTTGGCCTGCATCAACACGGCGGCGGCCGACATCTGACCCAACAACTCTGACACGGGTTCTGGGTAAGCACCGGTTTCAGTGTTGGCAGAGCGCCTTTGAAGCACCTCCCACCATGAATCGGTCAAACGGACAATGGCGCCGCGAACAGGCAAGCCTTCAAATAAAAATTTATGAAGTTCAGACAATTTTTTTCAAACCCGTTTGGAAGCGATGCGCATTCTCGATGTAATGCTTGGCAGACATGCGCAGGCCTTGAATTTGTTCGGGCGTTAATTCGCGAACCACTTTGGCAGGCGAGCCCATGATCATGGAGCCATCGGGAAACTCTTTGCCCTCGGTGACCAAAGAACCTGCACCCACCAGACAGTTTTTACCAATTTTGGCGCCATTCAAAACCACCGCGCCAATGCCTATGAGCGATTCATCGCCAATGGTGCAGCCGTGTAACATGACTTGATGGCCCACGGTGACATGTTTGCCCACGGTCAGGGGTTTGCCAACGTCTGCATGGAGCACACTGCAATCCTGAATGTTGGAGCCTTCTCCAATGTGAATGGTTTCTGTATCCCCCCGAATGACAGTGCCAAACCAAACGCTGGCATTGACGCTCAAAGTCACGGCCCCCATGACCTGCGCGCTATCGGCGACCCATGCCCCCTCAGCCAATACAGGTTGCTTGCCGTCTAGTGAATAAATAGCCATTGGAGTCCCCTCAATTCAGAGCGCAAAGCCTACATTGTAGGCAAGCCTAAAATAGCGCATGGCGTCCGCAGAATTAGCCCCTCACATTGCTCACCTCAGGCAGGCTGTTTTAGCCCCCTTGTTGGCCCAAAACGCCGTTCAAAAAGCAGCGTTGACCTTGTCTCTTTCAGAAGGCTTGCCCATCTTGGCCGATGTGGTGGTGCAAGACCCTGGGGGCATTCCCGGGCGACCTGCCAAACCAGAACTGGTGGCTCACACGGCATTGAAATCAAAGCCTCTGACCACTCCCGAAGGCCGTGCTGTTTTGCTGCATGCCATTGCCCACATTGAACTCAATGCCATCGATTTGGCTTTGGATGTGGTGTGGCGCTTTAAGGGCATGCCCGTAGATTTTTACAAAGACTGGGTTCAAATTGCCAAAGAAGAGGCCAAGCATTTTTTGCTTCTTCAAAAGCATTTGGTGAGCATGGGTTTTGACTATGGCGACTTCCCAGCCCATCACTCACTTTGGGAAATGGCAGAACGAACGCGCGGTGATATTTTGACCCGCATCGGCTTGGTGCCAAGAACCATGGAAGCGCGCGGACTCGATGCATCACCTGGCGTGAGAAACAAATTGATCAGCGCTGGCGACCTTGTGGCAGGTCGTATCTTGGACGTCATTTTGAAAGACGAAATTGGACATGTTGCAGCGGGAAATCGCTGGTACCGACATGTCTGCCAAGAAAGAGGGCTAGACCCGATTGGCACTTATCGCGACTTGATCATACAGTACGACGCGCCCAAACTTAAATCACCCTACAACCTCGAAGCCAGACGCCAGGCCGGCTTCGAGGAAGAGGAGTTAATTTATTTGGCCGCCAATGGCTTATAAGCTGTCACATCAATTTCAACTTTGGCATCAATCATCAATCGAGCTTCAGTGGTTGAACGCGCAGGACGGTGACTGCCAAAGCACTCCATGTAAACACGGTTGAAGCTGCCAAAGTCTCGTGCGTCGTTAAGCCATACGGTGGCCTTGCAGACATCGTCCAGCGTGCAACCTGCCAATGCCAACGCCTGCTTCAAACGCTCAAATACTTGCCGGGTTTGAGCTTCTATGCCACCTGCGACCACTTCGCCTTGATCATTGGTCGGCACTTGTCCAGAAACAAAAACAAAATCGCCTGCACGCGTAGCCGGTGACAAAGGGCGGGCCAAACGATCTGAGGCAATGGGTGAGCTACCCAACATTTCTACTGGCATGTTGATCTTTCTATTGACAAAATAAAGAGTCGTCCTTCAAAAACTGGTTGAGCAATTTGAAGTACTTGAAGAGCTTACCTACCCATTTTGACTTTTATTTACAGGAAAACCCTGTTTGCAAGAGATTTTGAATTGATTTAGAGTTAAAAATGTAAATTATTTACATTTCGTCATTTAAACCCTAGGAGATTCCCATGCTGCGTCTGCCCCGTCGACATTTGCTGGCATTGCTGCTGGCTGCTTTGCCTTTTGCCACCTTGGCTTCACCTCCTAAAGGTGGTGCGGCCAACTTGGCCATGATTGGCGAGCCACAGAGCCTTGATCCAATGGCGTCAACTGCGGACTTGGTGGGCACCATCATGCAACACGTCTATGAGACGCTGTACACATTTGATGCCAAATGGAATGCCGTGCCAATGCTGGCCGATGGCATGCCTCGCGTCTCAGCCGACGGCATGACCTACACCATCAACATTCGCAAGGGTGTCAAACTTCACAGCGGTCGCGATTTGGATGCACAAGATGTGGTGGCCTCTTTGAAGCGATGGATGGACATGGCGCCGCGTGGCAAATCTGTCGGTAAAGATACCGTGAGTTTGGAAGCCAAAGGCGCTAACACCCTTGAGTGGAAATTCTCAGCACCTAGCGCTTCATTGCTGGCTCAATTGGCATTGCCCTCAGGCATGGCCATCATCATGGCCAAAGAAACCATTGCCAACCCCTTGGTCAGTTTTGTCGGAACAGGCCCCTATAAATTCAAAGAGCGCAAGCCTGATCAATTCGTGGTCCTCACTCGCTTTGACACGTACAGCGCACGCAGCGAAGCGGCTTCTGGCTACGCCGGCAAACGTGAAGCCTTGTTGGATGAACTGCGTTTCACACCCGTCCCCAACGCCAATACACGCGTTGAAGGCGCCTTGTCTGGTCAATTCCATTTTGCAGATCAATTGAACGTAGACGCTCTGCCGCGTGTTGAAAAAGGAGGCGCTGGTGTTGTTCCCATCATCACACCTTCGTTCGGATTTCCCTACATGGTGTTCAACACCAAAGAAGGTGTCATGGCCAATCAAGGCGTTCGTCAAGCCATTCAGATTGCCATCGGTGAAAGTGAAATGTTGACGGCAGCATACGGTGACAAACGCTTTTTCACTTTGGAAGGCAATCACTTTCCGCAAGGCACGCCGTTTTATTCAACGGCAGGCACCGATCAGTACAACAAACAAGATGCCAAACGTGCCAAGGACATGGCAGAAAAAGCCGGCTACAAAGGTGAGACCATACGTCTGCTGACCAGCCGTCAGTACGAGTTTCATCACACCATGGTGCAAGTCATGGCTGAACAATTGCGTGCTGCTGGTTTCAAACCAGAGATGCAAGTTGTCGATTGGGCCACTTTGGTTCAGCGACGTGGTGATTCCAAAGTTTGGGACATTTACATGACTCACTCGGGCCAGTTACCTGAGCCCATGTTGTCACCTCCTCAATTGGGTGAAGGTGCGCCAGGCTGGTGGAGTACTCCAGCAAAGGCCAAAGCCTTAGGCGACTTCAATCACACCACAGATCCCGCTAAACGCGCTCAATTGTGGTCTGCCGTGCAACAAGTGGTCTACACAGAAGTGCCTTACATCAATGTGGGCAAATTCAGCAGTTTGTCGGCACGTTCTTCCAAGTTGGAAGGCTACACACCGGCCACTTGGCCCTTCTTTTGGAACACAGGCTTGGCCAAGTAAATGGCTGCATCAACAAGCTTGTTCAAGGCCTCTTTCTATTTAGTACATAGGCTTTCCGAATGAACTTGAATCACCTTGGACGCTCGTTGGCAGGCCGTTTTGGCGGCATGCTGGCTGTGCTCTCCTTGGTGTCAGTGCTGGTTTTTATATTGACTCGTCTGGCAGCAGGTGACCCTATTGCATTGCTGCTAGGCGACCAAGCCAGTTTGCAAGACATTGAATT
>CANFJC010000085.1 GCA_947447245.1 Comamonadaceae bacterium | reverse complement strand
CTGTTGGCAAAGATGGTGTGATTGCCCACCTTGCAGTCGTGCGCCAAATGGACATAGGCCATGATCCAGTTGTCGTTGCCCAACTGCGTCACACCCGTGTCGCCAGGCGATCCAATGTTGAAAGTGCAAAACTCGCGGATGGTGTTGCGGTGGCCAATGCGCAACTCACAGGGCTCACCCGCATATTTTTTGTCTTGAGGCACAGCGCCTAAAGAGTTGAACTGAAATATCGTGTTGTCTTTGCCAATGGTGGTGTGGCCTTCAATGACACAGTGGCTGCCAACCGTGGTACCAGCATCAATTCGCACATGCGGACCAATGACCGTGTAAGGCCCCACCGAGACACTGCTGTCTAGTTGAGCAGCAGCATC
Organism: Comamonadaceae bacterium; assembly: GCA_947447245.1. Classification (GTDB taxonomy): domain Bacteria; phylum Pseudomonadota; class Gammaproteobacteria; order Burkholderiales; family Burkholderiaceae_C; genus Limnohabitans_A. The sequence goes on along the minus strand of CANFJC010000085.1, from coordinate 9,835 downwards.
AACAATGGCCGTGGGATGAATACGAGGCTGAGTCGACATACGTTTGATGGCTTAAGACACTTTGCGCATGGTGCACATGAGTTCGGCTTCCACGGCAATTTCTTCGCCCACTTTGGCGCGCGCCTTGAATTTGAAAACGCCTGCTTTCATGCGATCGAGTTCAACTTCCAAAATGAGTTGATCGCCGGGCTCTACAGGCCGCTTGAAACGCGCACCGTCAATTCCAGCAAAGTAGTACACGGTGTTTTCATCAGGCGTCTCACCCATGGTGTCGAAAGCCAACAATGCCGCAGCCTGCGCCAATGCCTCTAGCATCAACACGCCGGGCATGACCGGACGCGATGGAAAATGTCCGGAGAAATAAGGCTCATTGACGGAGACATTTTTCAGCGCTTTGATGCGCACACCCTTTTCAATTTCAAGCACTCTGTCGACCAATAAAATCGGAAAACGATGAGGCAATTGCTTGAGAATTTGGTAAATGTCCATCATGATTTGTTTTCCTGAAAGGGTGGCTGAAGGCGTTGAGCCTCCATGAATTTAATTCGATCGCGCAGCTTGTGCAGCTGCTTCAAACTGGCGGCATTCTTTTCCCATGTGGCATTGTCATCGATGGGGAACAGGCCTGTGTAATTGCCAGCTTGAGAAATAGATCGCGTGACCACAGAGGCCGCAGAAATATGCACGCCATCTGCCAAAGTGAGGTGTCCCAGCACAATGGCGCCGCCACCCAGCGTGCAATGGGCGCCAATGCGCGCACTGCCCGCCACACCCACGCAACCGGCCATGGCCGTGTGTTTGCCGATGTGCACGTTGTGGCCAATTTGAATGAGGTTGTCGAGTTTGACACCGTCTTCAATCAGGGTGTCTTGCAAGGCGCCTCGGTCGATGCAAGTGTTGGCGCCAATCTCTACATCATTGCCAATTTTCACGACACCGAGTTGTTCAATTTTTTCCCAAGCGCCTTGGTGCAAGGCAAAGCCAAATCCATCAGCGCCTATCACAACCCCTGAGTGAACAATGCAGCGCTCACCAATTACGCAAGCCTCACCCAAAGTCACTCTGGATTTCAATTGAGAAAAGGCGCCCACCTTGGCACCCCGCTCGATCACACACAAAGGGCCGATGATGGCGGTGTCGGCAATGTGGGCTTCGGGGTCGACCACGGCACTGGGGTGAATTCGAGCTTGCGCAACAGGTGCAGTTCGCTTTTTCCAAAATTGAGTGAGTTTGGCGAAGTAGTGATACGGGTCTTCGGTCACGATGCATGCGCCGCGCGCGAGGGCCAATTCTTGGAATTGGGCCGTCACAATCACACAGGCAGCCTGTGATTGCGTGAGGTGCATTTGGTACTTGGGGTGACTGAGGAAACTCAAGTCGCCTGGGCCCGCAGTTTCAAGCGGGGCCAGTTTTTGGATGGGGGTTTGTGGACTGCCGTGAAGGCTGCCGCCTAAGGCTTCAACAATGTCTCCGAGCTGCAGCACAAAGCGTGTCCATTTCTCTCGGAGATTACTTGCCGGCCGTGGCGTTGAGAGACTTGATCACTTTGTCTGTGATGTCGTGCTTGGGGTTGATGTACACAGCTTCTTGGAAAATCACATCGTATTTTTCTGCCTCAGCAACCAACTTGACTGCACGGTTTGCGCGCTCAATCACCACTTGTTGTTCTTCATTTTTGCGTGTGTTCAGGTCTTCTTGAAATTCACGGCGCTTGCGTTGAAACTCACGGTCTTGGTCCATGAGTTGCTTTTGACGGGTGTTGCGCTGTGTTTCAGACAGGGTGGGCGCTTCACGCTCAAATTTATCGGATGCGGTTTTGATGGTGTTACCCAAGTCGACCAAATCTTTTTCACGCTTTGAAAACTCTTGCTCCAACTTGGCTTGAGCAGACTTGGCAGTGCTGGCCTCGCGAAAGATGCGATCTGTGTTGACAAAACCGATTTTGAATTCCTGTGCGCTGACCGCGGCCGCACCCAGTGCACCGAGTGCCAACAAACAAACTTGTGAGAAATGACGAAGTGTTTTCATTAAAAGGAAGTTCCGATTTGGAATTGCAATCTTTGGATTTTATCCGTAACCTGACGCTTCATCGGCAAGGCATATGAAAAGCGCAAAGGACCCATGGGTGAAATCCAGCTTAAACCCACGCCAACAGAGGAGCGCAGTTCACTGAGATTGACCTTTTCGTTCTCGCCAAAGGCACGGCCGACGTCGGTAAAGGCAAAAAGTCGCAAGGTGCGATCGTTGCCTGCGCCCGGAAATGGTGCCATCAGCTCGGCATTCATGACAATTTTCTTAGGCCCACCCAAATACAAGCTGTTGGTGCTGTCAGAAGGCCCCAAAGTGGATTGCTGGAAGCCGCGAACGCTGCCGAGACCACCTACAAAGTAGTTTTTAAACAGCGGATAGGGCCGGTTGGACAAGCCTTGGCCCCATCCCAAGTCGGCATTCAAGGCCAATGTATACTTTTTAGTTAAAGGCGTGTACTGTTGGATTTGGTAGTTGGTTCGAACATAACGGGCATCGCCACTGGCGCTTAAATCGGAGTTAAAACGTTGCAATATGCCTCGCGTTGGCACCAAAGCGCTGTCACGACCGTCCCTTGACCAACCAATGGTGAAAGGCAAAGAGGTGCTGGTGTAGCCAAACTGCTGCATGTATTCGACGTAGGCATTGGGCAAGTTATTGCCTGGGCGAATGGATGTTTGCTCTAAATTGGCGCCGAAATAAACAGTGTCAATTTCGCTGAAGGGCACACCAAAACGCATGCCTGCGCCCGAGCTGACCAAGCTGTAGGCATTCAAGTCACCTAAATAGGGGCGAGTGGTGCGGTGGAACACATCGATGGTGCGAGAAATTCCCTCTGGGGTGAAGTACGGATCGGTGGTGCTGACCACGACGGTTCTGTTGTATTTGCTGGTATTGATTTCGGTGGCCAAGTAGTTGCCCGATCCAAATGCATTTTCCTGGCGAATACCAAAGCTCAAAGCCACTTTTTCAGTGGATGAGAAGCCTGCACCCAGTGAAACACTGCCCGTAGGTTTTTCGACCACATTGATGGTCAGGTCAACTTGGTCGGTGGTGGCTGGTACTTCTTGGGTGTCAATGTTGACTTCGGTAAAGAAGCCCAAACGGTCGACGCGGTCGCGCGATAACTTGATTTTGTCGCCGTCGTACCAAGCAGACTCCAACTGCCGGAATTCGCGCCTGACCACTTCGTCGCGGGTTCGATTGTTGCCCGCCACATTGATGCGTCGAACATAGGCACGGCGGGATGGTTCGGCAATGAGAACGAAGTTCACGCGGTTGGTCAGCCGGTCAATCTCGGGTCGGGCATCGACTCGAGCGAAGGCAAAACCAAACTTGCCAAAATAATCGGTGAAGGCTTTGTTGGTTTCAGCCACGGTTTCAGCGTTGTACGGCTGACCCAGACCAATTTTGACAAGGGCTTTGAACTCGTCTTCTTTGCCCAAATAGTTGCCTTCAAGCTTGACACCAGAGACAACAAAGCGCTCACCTTCCGTGACATTGATGGCAATCGAAATGTCTTGTTTGTCAGGTGAGATGGCGACTTGGGTGGAATCAATTCTGAACTCTAAGAAACCCCTGCTCAAATAGTAAGAGCGAAGCGTTTCCAAGTCAGCATTGAGTTTGGTACGGGAATAACGATCCGATTTGGTGTACCAACTGAGCCAACCGCCCACATCCAAATTGAACTGATCTTTGAGCGTGTCTTCAGAAAAGTTTTGGTTGCCCGTGATGCGAATTTCTTTGATTTTGGAGGGGCCACCTTCTGTGACTGTGAAGGTCAATTTCACACGGTTGCGCTCTACTGGCGTAACGGTTGTGACCACCTCTGCACCATACAAACTGCGCGTGATGTATTGACGCTTTAATTCTTGCTCGGCCTTGTCTGCCAAGGCTTTGTCAAAGGGGCGGCCTTCAGAAATTCCCACTTCTTTCAAGGCTTTGACCAAGACATCTTTGTCGAACTCTTTCAAACCCACCCATTCAACTTCTGAAATAGAAGGACGCTCTTCCACAATGACCACCAAGACATCGCCCTGGGCGTCAAGCCGAACATCTTTGAACAAACCCAATGCGAACAAAGCGCGGATGGCGGCAGCGCCCGATTCATCGTTGTACATATCGCCAACGCGAAAAGGCAAAGAAGCGAACACCGTACCGGACTCAATGCGTTGAAGACCTTCTACGCGAATGTCCTTCAATTTGAAAGGCTCAACGGCCCACGCAGACATGCTGCTGATGGCCGCTGCAACCAGCACGCACAAGTGTTGCAAGCGAAATCGATTGGGGAAAAAGTTCATGCGTTTGAATTAAGTAAAGAGTCGCGTCAGATCATTGAAGAACGCCAAGGCCATGATGAAAATCAACACAGCCAAACCGACTTTTTGCAAACCCCGCTGCCAAGCAACGGAAACCGGTTTGCCGGTCAGAGACTCCCAAAGATAATACATCAGGTGCCCCCCATCCAACATGGGCAAGGGCAGGAGATTGAGAAGCCCCAAACTGACGCTGATCAAGCCCAAAAAAGTCAAATAGGCAGGCAAGCCCCTTTGGGCAGACTGCCCAGCCTGCTCAGCAATGGTCAAAGGGCCGCTCAGGTGCTTGGAAGAAGCCTCGCCAGTGAGCATTTGGCCAATGAGCTGACCCGTGAGCAAGGTCAATTGCTCAACTTGACCGTAGCCTCGGGCCAAGCCTTCCCAAAAACCGGCACTCACCCATTCCGAGTCGGAGGGCTCACCCACCACCGCCCCAATGCGCCTAACGGCACTTGACTCAGGCTGACCTGGCAATGAAGTGAGCAAAGGCTTGACCGCCAGCGAAAGGCGCTGGCCTTGCCGATCAATTTCCCAAACTGCTGCTTTGTCCGATTCTTCTGTATTGTCTTCAGGCGCCACCTCGCCACGAATCAAGGCTCTTAAGTGCTGCGCGTCCCTCACCTCTTGCTGGCCTACTTTTAAAACGAGATCACCTGTTTTCAGACCTGCAAGATCGGCCGCAGCACCTGCCTCGACGCGGCCAATGACGGGCAAAATTTTGGGATGCCCCCACCAAGCAACGGCGCTGAACAAAACAACGGCCAACAACAGGTTGGCCAAAGGGCCCGCAGCCACAATGGCCGCGCGAACTTTCAAACTGCGTTGATCAAAGGCCAGCGGAAGTTGATCAGAAGCCACTGCAGCTTCTCGGCTGTCTAGCATCTGAACATAGCCACCCAAAGGCAAAGCGCTGATCACAAACTCGGTGTTTTGTCCTTCTCTGGGGTGCTTGGAACGCCAGCGGTAAAGTGCTTTTCCAAAACCAATTGAAAAAACCAAAACAGGCACCTTGCATGCCACTGCCATTCGGTAGTGACCGTACTCATGCACCGCAATCAAGAGGGTGAGCGCAAAGAGAAAAGAAAGCAGCGTCAGCACGTTGAAGCGTCAAGCACGGCAAGCCCGTGCCATTTCGGAAGCTGTTGCGCGGCTTTGCGCATCAAGTGCCAGCAAGTCAGGCAAGCTTTGGGGAGATTGAGGCTGCACTTTGGCCAAAGTTTCAGTGTTCACACGGTGAATTTGGTCGAATCTAATTTGCTTGTTGAGAAAGGCTTCTACCGCAATTTCATTGGCCGCGTTGAGCACAGCACATGTACCCGAAGCCGCACTCAAAGATTGCCAAGCCAACTTCAAGCCAGGGAATCTTTCAGGGTGACCATGGTCGTCAATGGCTTCAAAGCTCATGGGCTTGAGATTGTGAAAATCAAGCGTTTGTGCGCCCGAAGTAATTCGCTCGGGCCAACTTAAGCCATAAGCAATCGGCACACGCATATCCGGCGTGCCCAACTGCGCCACGATGGAAGTGTCTTTGTACTTCACCATGGAGTGAATGATGCTTTGAGGATGAATGACCACGGAGATCTGCGCTGGCGATACGCCAAACAAATAGCGCGCCTCTATGACTTCCAAAGCTTTGTTCATCATGGTGGCAGAGTCAACTGAAATTTTTCGGCCCATGACCCAATTGGGATGTGCACAGGCTTCTTCGGGTGTGACGTTTTTCAAGCTGGCGACATCGCGCGCTCTAAATGGACCACCCGATGCCGTCAAAATGATTTGATCAATGCGGTCGGCCCAAGTGGCTGGGTTTTCAGGCAATGACTGAAACACGGCCGAATGCTCACTGTCGATGGGCAGCAACACTGCCCCACCCTTTTTGACGGCACTTAGAAAAACTTCACCGCCTACCACCAAGGCTTCTTTGTTGGCCAACAACAAGCGTTTGCCTGCATGGGCCGCAGCCAAGCAGGGAGACAGGCCCGCAGCGCCCACAATGGCGGCCATCACGGCATGTACTTCTTGGTGGGCAGACACAAAGTCCAGAGCCTCAGGGCCCCAAAGCACCTCGACGGGCAAGCCTTCGGCTTTGATGCGCTCAGCCAGCAAACGGCCTGCATCTTCTTGGGCCATCACTGCAAACTTGGGTTTGAACTGTGCGCATTGCGCCAAGATCAAATCAACCTGCTTGGACGCCGTTAATGCAAACACCTGAAACCGGTCCATGTGTTTGGACAACACATCCAATGTGTTGGTGCCAATGGAACCGGTAGAGCCCAGAATGGTGATGTTTTGTTTCATAAGGAAGGCAAGCTGTTTAAACTTTGGGCCAGTGCAGCAACATCATGGCGATGGGCAAGGCTGGCAACAAGGCATCCAGACGGTCCAACACGCCACCATGACCGGGCAAAAGCTTGGAGCTGTCTTTGACACCGGCACTGCGTTTCACAAGTGATTCGACCAAATCACCCACCACGCTCATGGTGGTTAAAAAAATCAAACTCAATGCCCATAGAAAAACACCGTGTTGCGTCATTTCCATGAAAAAACTGGCGCCAGGCCATTGGTAAATTTGCTCAAGGTGCATCCAGCCGAAGGCCATCAAAAACACACCGAACAAACCGCCAATGGCACCTTCCCAACTTTTGCCAGGGCTGACTGTCGGCGCTAATTTTTGATGGATGATTTTGCCACCCAAAGCCCTGCCAAAGAAATAGGCAAAGACATCGGCCGCCCACACCACACAAAATATGGAGAGTAACAATTGCACGCTAGACGCTCGCGCTTGCGCCATGGCCAACCATGCCAACCACAACATCAGCACACCCAAAACCCAGCGAACATTTTGGCGCCACAAGGCCCAACCCTGAACGCCACGCAACAGCATCCATGTCGTCAAGCCCACCCAACTTGCACCAGCAAACCACCAAAGCCATGTTTGCGTTTGAGAGGTCCAACCCGCCCACCACGCAAGGGCGCACATGCCAGCACACATCAAACCCGATACAACAGAGTGCACATTGGCCATGCCGTTCATACGGGCCCACTCCCAAGCGCCAGCAGTAATGAGAAGCGCAGACAAAATTAGAAAGGCATGTGGTGTTTCTGCAAAAAGAGCTGGCAATAAAACGGCCAACAACGCCAATGCAGTGATGATGCGTTGCTTGAGCATCAAATCAATGACCGTTAAACGGCCATGATCTCTTGTTCTTTGCCAGCCACCAGCTGGTCAATTTCTGCAATGTGTTTGTCGGTTACTTTTTGAACTTCTGCCTCTGAGCGTTTTTGCTCATCTTCAGAAGCCAATTTGTCTTTGACCAACTTTTTGACCGATTCATTGGCATCGCGGCGCAAGTTGCGAACGGCAATTTTGGCGTTCTCGCCTTCGGTGCGAACCAGCTTGGTCATTTCTTTGCGGCGCTCTTCGCTCATGGGCGGCATGGGCACGCGAATGAGATCCCCCATTGAAGCGGGGTTCAAACCCAAATCGCTTTCGCGAATGGCTTTTTCAATTTTGGCGCCCATGCCTTTTTCCCATGGCTGAACGCTGATGGTGCGTGAATCGATGAGCGACACATTGGCCACTTGAGACAAGGGCACCATGGAGCCGTAGTAGTCCACCTGAATCGTGTCCAAAATGGCAGGATTGGCACGGCCAGTGCGAATCTTCGTGAGGTTATTTTTGAAAGCCGCAATGGATTGATCCATTTTGGTTTGCGATGTTTTCTTGATGTCTTCTAAGCTCATGAAATACTCCGGGGCCAAATTTGGCGGGTTCAAGAATTAAGCGAAGCGAAGGTCTGATTCAGGCATACACCAAAGTGCCCTCGTCTTCACCCATGACCACTCGCTTGAAGGCACCATGCTTGAAAATTGAGAACACTTTAACAGGCAACTTTTGGTCGCGGCACAGCGCAAAGGCGGTGGCGTCCATGATGCCCAAATTTTTAGAAATGGCTTCGTCAAACGAAAGCTTGCTGTAGCGGGTAGCATTAGGATCGATCTTGGGATCGGCCGAGTAAACGCCATCGACCTTGGTGGCTTTGAGCACCAACTCAGCGCCAATCTCAGCACCGCGCAAAGCAGCCGCGGTGTCGGTTGTAAAGAAGGGGTTGCCCGTACCGGCTGCGAAGATGACCACTTTGCCTTCTTCAAGGTATTGCAGTGCCTTGGGACGAACATAGGGCTCGACCACTTGTTCGATGGCAATGGCCGACATGACGCGGGCTGTGAGCCCTGCTTTTTCCATGGTATCGGCCAAGGCCAAAGAGTTCATGACGGTGGCCAACATGCCCATGTAGTCGGCTGTGGCGCGGTCCATACCGACAGCGCCGCCAGCAACACCCCTGAAGATGTTACCGCCACCAATGACCACGGCCACCTGAACACCCAAACGGGTGACTTCGGCGATCTCGTTCACCATGCGAACGATGGTGGCGCGGTTGATACCGAACTGGTCGTCACCCATCAACGCCTCGCCTGACAGCTTGAGCAAAATACGCTTGTGGGCTGGTTTGGCGATGGTCATAACGGGCTCCTCATAAAGACAGAATTAAGTTTAGCGTTGAATCGCCCCTTCGGGCGACCCTGTTTACCCGGGTTTTAACCCTGATAGCGGCAAATTAGCCAGCGTTTTGCGCTGCAGCAACTTGTGCCGCAACTTCAGCCGCAAAGTCGTCAACCTTCTTCTCAATGCCCTCGCCGACGACGTACATCGTGAAGGCTTTGACTTGGGTGGCTTCGGCTTTGAGCATTTGCTCCACAGTTTGCTTGTCGTTTTTGACAAAGGCTTGGTTGTTCAAGGACACTTCTTTGAGGTACTTTTGAACAGAGCCTTCGATCATTTTGGCAGCGATGTCGGCGGGCTTGCCAGACTCTGCGGCCTTGGCGGTGGCCACTGAACGCTCTTTTTCAATCAGGTCAGCGGGCACGTCGTTGCTGGTCAAAGCCACAGGCTTCATGGCGGCCACATGCATGGCAACGTCTTTGGCGGCTGTGTCTTTGCCTTCGTACTCGACCAACACACCAATGCGGGTGCCGTGCAAGTAAGTCGCGATTTGGGCTCCACCGGCCACGCGCTTGAAGCGGCGAAAGCTCATGTTCTCGCCAATCTTGCCAATCAGGCCCTTGCGAACTTCTTCCAAGCTAGGACCGAAGCCGTCTTGGCTGTAAGGCAATTCGCCCAAAGCGGCCACGTCAGCTGGGTTGTGCAATGCTGCCAACTTGGCGGCGGCGTTGGCCAAGGCCAAGAAGCTGTCGTTTTTGGTGACGAAGTCTGTTTCGCAATTGACTTCGAGCATGGCGCCCGTGTTGCCTTCTGTGTAGGCCACGATCACGCCTTCGGCTGTCACGCGGGAAGCGGCTTTGCCTGCTTTTGTACCCAATTTAACGCGCAACAACTCTTCTGCTTTGGCCATGTCGCCATCGGCTTCAGTCAAAGCTTTTTTGCATTCCATCATGGGGGCATCGGTTTTAGCGCGCAGTTCAGCGACCAT
>CANFJC010000084.1 GCA_947447245.1 Comamonadaceae bacterium | reverse complement strand
GCTGCCCATGATGCCGATACCGATACAAGCGCCAATCGCGCCCATGCCAATGATGAGACCAGATGCCAGTGCGACGTAACCGAGGACGTGTTCCATTTAATTGCTCCTATGGATGATGAAAAAAAAGTGAAGAAAAACCTGAAATAGATGCTCAATGAGCATCGTGCGCTTGACCGATGTAGACCAAGGTCAACATCATGAAAATAAAGGCTTGCAAAGCCACGATCAAGATATGGAAGACGGCCCAAATAGAGCCGGCTATCACATGACCGATGGGCAACAAGATGCCTGTCAATGACATGGCGGCCGTGCCACCCATCAAAGCAATCAACATGAAAATCAATTCGCCGGCATACATGTTGCCGAACAGTCGCATGCCGTGAGACACGGTTTTGGCGACGAATTCAATCATTTGAAACACAAAATTGAAGGGCCACAAAATAGGATGTGCGCCAAAAGGTGCGGTGGTGAGTTCATGGAACCAACCGCCTAAACCCTTGATTTTGATGTTGTAGTAGAGGCAGATGAGCAAAACAGACACTGACATGCCCAATGTGCTGGACAAGTCGGCTGTTGGCACAACGCGGAAGTAATGAATGCTGTGGTCTATGCCTGTGACCTCGAAGATTTTGTGGAACAAGTCAACGGGCAAGAAGTCCATGGAGTTGAGCAAGAAAATCCAAACGAACACCGTCAAAGCCAAGGGAGAAACCAGCTTGCGGCTGTGGGCGTTGTGAATGATGCCCTTGGCTTGTGAGTCAACCATTTCATACAAAATTTCGACAGCCGCCTGAAAACGGCCAGGCACACCCGAAGTTGCTTTGCTGGCTGCCTTCCAAAGTAAGAAGCTACCAACAACACCCAACAAAATACCCCAGAAAATAGAGTCAATGTTGAAAACCGAGAAGTCAATCACACCCGACATCTCTTTGTTTTGGAGATGCTTCAGATGGTGGCCAATGTATTCACCGGCGCTGGGAGCGTTTGCAGCTGACATTCTCTAGGCTCTTTAAAAATTAACTTTATCTTTTCAACTTAGGCTTGCGGGTGAAAGACTTTGCGCCAGGCAAACACCACCCAATAAACCTTCATCGTGACCACAAGGCCTACCAACATGGCAGGCCAACTCAAATCTTTGACGACCCAGATTGCCGCATAAAGCATGGCAATCGTGAGCCCCATCTTGACCATTTCCCACAGCAAAAACGCAAAAACCGCAGTTCCTACATTGATGGTGCTGGTTTTGCTGGTTAAACCCAGCGCGAACAACGCTGCAGGAATCACCACCGCCAAAGCACCATATGCTGCCGACCATGCCGCCGAAACTCGCCCAGTGAAGAGCCAAGTGAGGGCCGCAACAGCCAATCCAACCACTGCTTGCGCCAAGACCACTCGCCAAATAGAGAGAAGGGGTTGCTGAAGTCGTAAGTTTTGAACTTCTTCTGCTGTCAAAGGTCTGAAATCTTCAGCGCCCTTGGCATCGCCCTCTTCATCTTCAAAATCTTGTGGCGGTATTCTGGCCATGTTTGTTGACACCCAGGTTACAGATACCCTTGGTTCCGCAAAGCTCACGATTATAGGTGAAAACCCATACAGCTGAAAAGGCTCACAATAGATCTGGTCATTCAGCCATCTCTTGCCATCGAACCGGTCATTTAACATGTACGAAATCATTAAATTTGTTCATCTCGCAGCCGCCATTGTGTGGATGGGGGGCATGGCGCTCATGATTCGGGCGGTGAGGCCCGTGGCCATTGAACAGCTGGAACCCGCACAGCGCTTGCCTTTGTTAGCGGGCATCATTTCGCGTTTTTTCAAAATGGTGGGGCTTTGCGTGCTGCTGCTGCTGGCAACGGGCGGCCTCATGCTGATGGGCGTCGACATGCGTCTGGCGCCCAAAGGCTGGCATGCCATGTTGGGCATTGGCCTGCTGATGTGGCTCATTTTTGGGCATTTGTATTTCGGCCCCTTTCGCCAATTAAAATTGACTTTGGCAAACGATGACCTACCAGGTGCTGGCGCTCAATTGGCCAAAATTCACAAGCTGGTTCTTATTAACTTCGGCCTAAGCTGGTTGGCCGTTGGTTCTGTGGTCATTTGGCGTTAACCATAAACCTTCTTCCTTGGCATTTCAAACATCCACTTTTATGAGCGCTTCTGCACAGCCCCCTCTTTCCAACGCCGCCCACAAAGAATCGCTGATTGAGTACCCCTGTGACTTTCCCGTCAAAGTCATGGGCGCAAGGGTAGACGGTTTTGCAGAAGCCATGTGCCACGTTGCCCAACAATTCGACCCCGACTTCAATCCGGCTACCCTTGAAATGCGGCCCAGCAAAGCGGGCAACTACCTGAGTGTCACCCTCACGATCAGGGCCACAAGCCGAGAACAACTTGACAATCTTTACCTGGCTCTCACGGGTCATCCCATGGTCAAGGTAGCGCTTTAAATCAAGCCACAGTGATGCTGGTCAAACACCTCGGTCTGGTTCCTTACCCAGACGCCTACCAAGCCATGCAAGACTTCTCCTCGAAGCGCACGGTCGATACGGCAGATGAGTTGTGGCTGTGCCAGCACGACCCGGTGTTCACTCAAGGCTTAGCCGGCTTGGCCAGCCACGTCTTCAATCCCGGCGCCATTCCAGTCATCCCCACCAACCGAGGCGGTCAAGTGACCTACCACGGCCCAGGGCAAGTCATGGCCTACCCCTTGTTGAATTTGCAGCGTGCCGGTTACTTTGTGAAAGAGTATGTGTACCGACTGGAAGAGTCGGTCATCCGCACCTTGGCTCATTTTGGCGTGACGGGCCACCGTGTGGTCAATGCGCCAGGCATTTACGTGCGCCTGGCTGACCCTTTCGCACACACCGCATTGACAGGCCCCGCCTTGCCCCATGATCCGTTCAAGGGACTGGGGAAAATCAGTGCCTTGGGCATCAAAGTTTCACGCCATTGCAGCTACCACGGCTTGGCGCTGAATGTGAAAATGGACCTTGAGCCTTTTGACCGCATCAATCCATGTGGCTATGCTGGTTTGCAATCGGTCGACCTTTTTACAATCGGGGTGAACACCTCTTGGGAAGAAGCGGCCGACGTATTGGCGCACAAGCTCACCTCCCTGCTGGCACCCTGACACTGAAAGAATGCAATGACCAAAGAATTGAACGCCACAGGCGCGGTTGTGCGCGAGGCGCAATCTCAAGAAAACTACGACCCCATGGCCAAGCAAAAAGCGGCTGCCAAATTGTCGCGCATTCCCATCAAGGTCATGCCCGGAGAGGTGCTGAAAAAGCCTGACTGGATTCGCGTCAAAGCCGGCTCGCCCACCACCCGCTTCTACGAAATCAAAGACATCCTTCGCAAAAACAAATTGGTCACTGTGTGCGAAGAAGCCAGCTGCCCCAACATTGGCGAATGTTTTGGCAAAGGCACAGCCACCTTCATGATCATGGGTGACAAGTGCACAAGGCGCTGCCCATTTTGTGATGTTGGTCATGGCCGCCCAGATCCATTGGATGTCAATGAGCCCGCCAATCTGGCTCGCACCATTGCCGACTTGAAATTGAGCTATGTGGTGATCACCAGTGTCGATCGCGATGATTTGCGCGATGGCGGTGCTGGTCATTTCGTTGACTGCATTCGCGAGACCCGTGCGCTGTCACCCAAAACTCAAATTGAAGTTTTGGTGCCTGACTTTCGAGGTCGCGATGATCGCGCGCTGGAAATTTTGAAGGCCGCACCGCCCGACATCATGAATCACAATTTAGAAACCGTTCCGCGCTTGTACAAAGAAGTTCGCCCAGGTTCTGACTATCAGTTTTCTTTGCAGTTGTTGAAAAAATTCAAAGCGCTGTTTCCGCATGTTCCAACCAAAAGCGGCCTGATGGTCGGTCTGGGTGAAACAGACGAAGAGATATTGCAAGTCATGCAAGAAATGCGCGATCACAACATTGAAATGCTCACCTTGGGGCAGTACCTTGCGCCGTCTACCAGCCACTTGACAGTCAAGCGCTATGTTCATCCCGACACCTTCAAAATGTTTGAAGCAAAAGCCTACGAGATGGGTTTCAAACACGCTGCAGTAGGCGCCATGGTTCGCTCAAGCTATCACGCAGACTCTCAAGCACACGCTGCAAGTTTGGCGCCTTGATGCGGCAAAGTCTTCGCGCAACATGGTTGGCATTGGGTGCCATTGCGCTGTGGGCCACACTCGCACCCGTGGGCGTGCGTCTGTCGCACTTGCCGCCGTTTTTAACCACTGGTTGCGCGCTTCTCATTGGCAGCTTGGTGGCATTGCCATGGTCGGGTTTTCAATGGCGCTTGGCCATCGTGCCTGCTCAAACTTTGGCACTTGGCATTTACGGTTTGTTCGGCTACCACTTTCTGTTGTTCTTGGCATTTCGCACCGCGCCCGCCGTTCAAGCCAACTTGGTGAACTATTTGTGGCCTTTGTTGATCGTGGTCTTGGCGCCTTTGTTTCACAAACACAGCCGCCTCCATCTTAGGCAAGTGTTGGCGGCAATGGCCGGTTTGACGGGCGCCGTTTTGGTCATGACGAATGGCCAAGCCATTGCAACCGATTTCAATTGGGGCTACTTGGCCGCTTTGGCTTCTGCTTTCATTTGGGCCACCTACTCACTCATGACACAGCGTGTGGCTGCCTTTCACACGGCAGCCATTGGCAGCTTTGGTTTTGTCTCCGGCATCTTGTCTTTGTTGTGTCACTTTTTACTAGAAACAACTGTGTCACTCAGCTGGAGCGATGCAGGTTTGCTGACATGGATGGGCCTTGGCCCTTTGGGTCTGGCTTTTTATGTATGGGATGCCGCATTGAAAAATGGCAACGCCCAACAAATCGGCTTGCTGAGTTTTTTAACACCGCTTTGCTCGACCTTGTTGCTGCTGGCAGACAGACAAGAAGCGCTGACCAGTGTGGTGGCATGGGCCGGCGTGTTAATCGTGAGCGGCGCTTGGTTTGGGCGACCTCCAAATGCAAATGAAGCCGCCAACGATCCTCACTTTGACATCAAATCAACCGACACTTAGAGGGCCATTGAGCTAGTTGTTCATCAAGCCAGATGGGTCATCTGATTCAAGCACTTGTTGCGCAAAGGCTTTGAGCTTTTCTGCGTCGGATCGCAAAATTTGCTGTTTAACTTGAAGCACCTGTGAAGGGTGCATGGAAAAACTTTTGAGGCCCATGCCCAACAACAAACGGGTCATGCTCACATCACCGGCCATCTCGCCACACACCGACACGCTCTTGCCTTGCGCTGCCCCTTCGGCAATGGTGTCAGCAATCAACCTAAGCACTGCAGGGTGCAAGGGGTCGTACAAATGCGCCACGCTTTCATCAGCACGGTCAATGGCCAGCGTGTACTGAATGAGGTCGTTGGTGCCTATCGATAAATAGTCAAAGTGCTTTAAAAACAATTTAAGCGACAAAGCTGCAGCCGGAATTTCAATCATGGCGCCAAGTTGAACAGGGCCATAGACCACGCCTCGTGCATCCAAATCTAGTTGCGCCTGTTTGACCAAGGCCACGGTCTGATGAATTTCGCTGGCATGCGCCAGCATGGGCACCAGCAGATTGACTTTGCCCAAAGCAGCGGCTCTCAGAATAGCCCGCAGTTGGGTTAAGAACATTTCAGGATCGGCCAAGCTCCAGCGAATGGCGCGCAAGCCAAGAGCAGGATTTAAATGCGCCGCATCGTGCCGGGCTTCATCTAAAGGTTTGTCTGCGCCCACATCGACTGTGCGAATGGTGACGGGCAAGCCCTTCATGCCTTCGACGGCGCGTCGGTATTGCTCAAACTGCTCTTCTTCATCTGGCAAATGACCTTGCCGGCCCATGAACAAAAATTCACTGCGGAAAAGGCCAACGCCGACAGCCCCCACCAACAAAGCGGCGTTGGCATCTTCAGGCATTTCGATGTTTGCGAGCAATTCAATTTTTTGACCATCCAAGGTGACCGACGGTGTGTGGCGAAGTCGAGTCAGCCGCTCACGTTCTAAATCGCCTTGTCGCTGCTTGAAACCATACTCGGCCAAGATGATGGAGGACGGGTCGACGATGACCACGCCCGCATCACCATCAATGATGATCCAGTCGTCTTGTCGAATCAGTTGGCTGGCGCTGCGTGCACCGACCACGGCCGGAATGTCTAAGCTTCTGGCCACAATGGCCGTGTGAGAAGTTTTGCCGCCCACATCCGTCACAAAGCCAGTGAAAACACTTTGCTTGAACTGCAGCATGTCGGCAGGCGACAAATCATGTGCCACCAACACCAAGGGCACATCCAAGGTGTCGCCCAATTGCAACTCTTGTTGAGGCCTTGCATTGGGCTTGGTGCGCACCACATGGGGGTTGCCGCCTTTTAAGAAATGCAGCACTCGTTCTGTCACTTGCTCAAGGTCTGACTTGCGCTCGCGCAAATAGGCATCTTCCATATCGTCAAACTGGCGGCCAATCACTTCCATTTGACTGCTGAGCGCCCACTCGGCGTTGTAAAGCCGCGTTTCGATCCAATGCTTCACACTCAATGACAAAGTTTCGTCTTCGAGCAGCATCAAGTGAACATCTAGCAAGGCGCCCAATTCTGGTGGCGCATCGGAAGTGAGTTCAGTTTGAAGCCGCGTGAGTTCTTCGATCACAGCATCGCGGGCTTTTCGCAGACGGTCAATTTCTGCGGCAACTTGATCTGGCTGAATGAAGTAATGGGCAACATCGACACGGCTTGAAGCCACCAGCACCGCCCGTCCAATGGCGATGCCTCTTGCAACGGCTAGGCCATGAATGCTGAAAGTCATTCACCCTCGCCAAATTTATCAGCGATCATTGCCAGCACCGCATCTAAGGCTTCTTGGGCTTGCTCACCCTCGGTATCGATGGTGACTTCACTGCCAATGCCAGCGGCCAACATCATGACACCCATGATGCTTTTGGCATTGACTCTGCGCTCACCTTTGGCGATCCAAATTTCACAGGGAAAACCACCCGCCAACTTGGTCAACTTGGCGGAGGCACGTGCGTGTAAACCGAGTTTATTGCTGATGGTCGTGGTAGCTTGAAGCATTTCGAGGTCCTGTTTGATTTTGCGGCGCAGTACAACCGACGGGCATGATGCCTTGTGAACCACCCGCTTGCGCACGTGCGGCCAACGCATCCAAAGTTTCATGGCGATAACAAACGCTTCGAAGCAACATGGGCAAGTTCACACCTGCGAGCAATCGCGTGTCAATGCCATCGTTGAGTTTTTGCGCCACATTGGAAGGTGTGGCGCCAAACACGTCGCTCAAAAGCAGTACTTCTGTGGTGTTGAGTTGGGCCATGGCGGCCTTGGCCAGCACCAGGCTTTCTTCAGGGCTGGCATTGGGCGCTATGTCCAATGCCTGAACACCTGAAGCACATTCGGGAAAAACATGCAGCGCGCAATCTCGCAAAGCCGAAGCCAGCGGTGCGTGTGCGACGATGAGAATTCCAATCATGCTGAATTATCGCGGTTTGCCCATTGAAAATAAACATAGGACATCACAGCGCACAGGCCAAAGACTGAAAAAGCAGCTTGGAAAGCCAAAACAGGCGGCCATCCAAACGACTTGAACAAATCAATGCCCAGCCCGATACCCCACTGAACCACAAAAACACCCCCGAATATAACGAGGTTGTAGGCAGAGAGTGCGCGTCCTGCCAAATGGGGTGGAAAGGCCATGCCCACAGCAGGTTGCGCCAAAGAAACAAAGGTGCTGCTGATGCAAAACAAGCTTAAGGCCCATGCTGTGTGGCGACCCAATTGAGGCCCCGACAGAATGATCCAAGCGAGCACCACGAAGCTAATGGGCTGGCCCCATGAAATGATTTGATTGGGCAAAATGCCGCGCTTTGCCAAACGAGGTGTGACCAAACCCCAAGTCCAAAAAGTCACCAGCATGGCGAGATTGATGCCAAACAAACCCGTTGCAGCATCCAGCGGCGAGTAACCTCCCACCACCGTCATCCAAGGCGCGACCCAAAGTGTTTGAAGGGCCAGCAAGCCGCCGTAACAAAAAAAGCCAATGGGCGCCATACGCCAAAAATAGGCGCTGCGCCAAATGGGGCCATAGCCTTCTTCTGTTTGAACTGCTTGTGATGCAGGGTTTTGTTGATCCGCTTCGGGCTTGGCCCACACGGGCACCAGAACATAGATCATGACCATCGACAAAACGACCAGAACGGCCAAGCCAACAAAAATAGCTCGCCAACCCATGATGGGCATCAGCCATTGGACGGGCAAGGTGGAAGAAACCATGCCCAAAGATCCCGTCATGAGCATCCAAGAGTTGGCCCGCAATTGTGCGCCTGGCGTCATCCATCGTCTGTAGCCTGTTAAGGGTGCCATCAAACAAGCACTCACCCCGACACCACACAAAACCCGGGCCAGCCAAAGACCCATGAAACTTTGGGCCAATGCAAAAGCGATGCAACCCAATACGGCCACGACCAAGAACGACAACAAGACCTTTTTAGGGCCATGCTTGTCAAGCCATTTGCCTAAAGGAAGTTGTGTGGCCGAAAATCCGAGAAAGTAGCCCCCCGCCAGCAGACCCAAATCTTGCGCTGAAAGCGACAACTCTTGGGTCAAAGTGGGTGACAAGGTCGCCGTGATCGCGCGCACCAAGGCTGATAAAAAATAAGCAGACGCAAAGGCCAAAAAGACCCCCACCATTTGTCGGCGCCCCAAAAAGGGCTTGTTTGATGGGTTCATGGCAACTTCATACTTTCAATCAATTGGTCTGCGCCCAGGTCTTGCTTGAGGCCTTGGTTTTGATAAACCACCGCGTGCACCACACGCACAGCGTCACCTTCTAAATGGGCAAACCAAACTGCATGGGCTAGCACGGGCTCACCCTTGGCCGTCGTGCCCTTGGCCTTGAAACGAAGCGCGCCAGGCAAAGCGGTCATTCGGCCAGGCGTCCAAGTGGCATCTTCAATTTTGTTGGCACGCATGTTTTGCAGGGTGGCTTCGCGCCAGCCTTTCAAAAGTTCTGTGCGATCGACATCGGCGCTGAGCTTGGCGGACATGACCGCCCAAACAGCATCACCAGCCTCACAGCCCATCACCGACAACTCTAAATTTTGACCGGCCATGGTGACGGGTTTGGTCGTTTTGTCAGGCTTGCAAGGCAACTCAAAGCTGAGCGTGGTTCCTGTCATTTGAACTGTTCGCCAATTCAAACTGGGCTGGCATGCACTGAGTCCTATGACTGAGAAAAAGAGCACCGCGGCACTCTTCGAATATTTTTTGAGCATCACTGATTATCAACGCCAGCTTGTGACTTTTTTTTCGCGACAATGAGGGCATGAACTCATTAGACGGCATTCGCATCCTCGACCTCTCCCGTGTTCTCGCGGGCCCGTGGTGTACCCAAACTTTGGCCGATCTTGGGGCCGATGTGATCAAAATTGAGAGGCCCGGCGCCGGTGATGACACGCGCAGCTGGGGCCCACCCTTCCTGAAAGATGCTTCTGGCAATGACGCACCTGAAGCCGCCTATTATTTAGGAACCAACAGAAATAAGCGCTCACTTACATGTGATATTTCCAAGCCTGATGGCCAAGCTCTGATCCGTGAATTGGTGGCGCACTGTGACGTCTTCATTGAAAATTTCAAGGTCGGCGACATGGCCCGTTATGGCCTAGACTACCCCAGTTTGAAAGCCATCAACCCTCGGCTTGTGTATTGCAGTGTCACAGGCTTCGGGCAGACTGGCCCCTACAGCGATCGGGCGGGCTATGACTATGCGGTGCAAGGCATTGGCGGCCTCATGAGCGTCACCGGCGAGCGCGATGACATGGGTGGTGGCCCTCAAAAGGTGGGCGTGGCCGTGGCCGATTTGTTCACGGGCATGTATGCCAGCGTTGGCATTTTGGCAGCCTTGCGGCATGTCGAGAAAACAGGTGAAGGCCAGTATGTCGACATGGCTTTGTTGGACACGCAAGTGGCCATGCTCGCCAATTTGGGCGCCAACTATTTGGTCAGTGGCAAGACCCCTGGCCGCGCTGGAAACGCTCACCAAAACATCGTGCCGTATCAAGTGTTTGAAGTGATGCCCGCATTGAGTGCCGATTCTGATGCGCGCGACCATTTGATTTTGGCCGTCGGCAATGATGGGCAATTTGCCAAATTTTGTGATGTGGCAGGTCAGCCCGAATTGGCCAGCGATCCGCGCTTTAGCAAGAACTCGGAGCGCGTGAAAAACAGAGGCGTGCTGGTGCCCCTGCTCGAGAAAATCATGATGACGCGAACCAAAGCCCAATGGCTGCCCGCACTTGAATC
>CANFJC010000083.1 GCA_947447245.1 Comamonadaceae bacterium | reverse complement strand
TGGCTGAATCGCCCCTGGTTTTGGTGGATTGGTTGCCTTGGAATCACACCTTTGGCGGCAACCATAACTTTGGCATGGTGGTGTTTCATGGTGGCACGATGTACATCGACGATGGCAAACCGACACCCGCCCTCATGCACGAAACATTGCGCAATTTGCGAGAAATTGCCCCCACGGTTTATTTCAACGTGCCCACTGGCTTCGAAGCCATTGCCTTGGCCATGAAAACAGACGACCTTCTGCGAAAAACTTTGCTCTCACGCGTGCAAATGTTTTTCTACGCTGGTGCCGCCTTGGCGCAACCCATTTGGGACAGCTTGTATGAATCGCAAGAGCGAGAAATTGGCGAGCGCATTGTGATGGGAACCGGACTTGGCATGACCGAGTCTGGCCCCTTCGGCATTTTTGTGACCAACCCCAATGTGTCTGCAGGCGACTTGGGCGTACCCACCCCTGGGTTGGAGCTCAAACTGGTGGACATGGGCGGCAAAACCGAAGTCCGTTATCGCGGCCCCAACATCACGCCAGGTTACTGGCGCAACGACGAAGAAACCAAAGGCGCATTTGACGACGAAGGCTTCTTTTGCACCGGAGATGCCGTCAAATGGATCGATGAAACCGATGTGCATTTGGGCCTCAAATTTGACGGCCGCATTGCCGAAGATTTCAAATTGGCCACAGGTACTTTCGTCAGCGTGGGGCCATTGCGCGGCAAGATCATTGCAGCAGGTGCACCTTACGTTCAAGACGTGGTGCTCACTGGCATCAACTTGAAAGAAGTGGGTGCCATGGTGTTTCCAACGCCTGCCGTGCGAGCCTTAAGTGGACTTGCCCCAGATGCACCTTTGGCAGATGTTTTAAGCAGCGAGCTGGTCTTGACCCATTTTCAAAACCTCATCAACGAACTGTCAAAGACGGCCACAGGCAGTGCCAACCGCATTGCGCGCATGTGCTTGTTGTCTGAGCCGCCCACCATTGACAAGGGCGAAATCACAGACAAAGGCTCGATCAACCAACGTTCTGTTTTGACCCATCGTGCAGACACGGTGGCCGCCTTGCATGAAGATCGTTTGCATTTTATTTTGAAACCCACCCTTTAATTTATTTCTGAAAGTCCATCATGAACATTCAAGGCATGAGCGCATTGGTCACCGGCGGTGGCTCTGGTTTAGGCGAAGCAACAGCCCGCGAATTGGCGCGCTTAGGCGCCAAAGTGGCCGTACTCGACCTGAACCTTGAGAACGCCCAAAAAGTCGCATCCGACATGGGTGGCATCGCCATTCAGTGCGATGTCACCAACGCAGCAAGCATGGAAAACGCAGTGGCACAAGCAGCCAAAGCCCATGGCGGTGCTCGCATCTTGATGCAAATTGCGGGCATTGGGACTGCCAAACGCATTGTGGGCAAAGATGGCAACCCTGCACCCTTAGAAGACTTCGTAAAAGTCATCAACGTCAATTTGATTGGCACCTACAATGCGGCTCGCGTGTTTGCAGCAGCATGCGCCAAGCTCGACCCGATGGAAGACGGGGAACGCGGTGCCATGGTGTTCACTGCATCAGTGGCGGCCTTTGACGGCCAAGTTGGTCAGCAAGCCTACAGCGCATCCAAAGCAGGCGTTGCAGGCATGACACTGCCCATGGCGCGCGATTTAGCGCAACACGGCATTCGCGTTTGCACCATCGCGCCGGGCATCTTTGCAACACCCCTCTTGAAAACATTGCCCGAGCCTGTTCAAGCTTCCTTGGCTGCCAGCATTCCTTTCCCCTCACGCCTTGGCAAGCCAGAAGAGTTTGCGCAATTGGCCGCTCACATTGTCAGCAACGGTCACATGAACGGCGAGGTCATCCGTTTGGATGGCGCACTGCGCATGGCACCACGTTGATCCAAGACACGAAAGTCATTGATGAGCAAAACAGTTGTTTATGAAGTGCAAGTGATGTTTGGCGATTGCGATCCTGCTGGCATCGTGTTCTTTCCGAATTTTTCCAAATGGATGGACGCATCGTCACTCAACTTCTTTGTGAAATGTGGCGTTCAACCTTGGCGCGAATTGGTCAAAACAACCGGCATCATTGGAACGCCTTTGTTGGAAATCAACACCAAGTTTGGGCGCACCGCCACCTATGGCGAAAGCCTCCAAATTCACACCAGCGTGCAAGAGTGGCGCGACAAAACTTTTGTCCACAAACATGTGGTCATGCGCGGCGACACGGTGTTGTGCGAAGGCACCGAGGTTCGTGCGTTTTGCATCAAGCACCCTGACGATCCAGATCGCATCAAAGCCATAACTGTTCCTGCGGACATCAAAGCGCTGTGCAGTTGATTGCCAGTATTTGATTCCAATTTTTCCATCAACTTTTTACCAACCCAACCCCTCAGGAGACAACAATGAAACTGAAAAAAACTATGCTGGCCTTGGCCATCACCGCGGTCACCAGCACTGCAGCGCTGGCCGAAATCAAAATTGGTGTGAGCTTATCGCTCACAGGTCCAGGCTCTGGCTTGGGCACGCCAATGCAAAAGCAATTGCAACTGTTCCCCAAAACCATTGGCGGTGAAAAAATCACAGTGATTCTTTTGGACGATGCCTCCGATCCAGGTAAAGGGTCTGCCAATGCGCGCCGTTTTGTGACTGAAGATAAAGTTGACATCATTTTCGGCTCTTGCCTCACACCTGTTGCTGCCGCAATGACCGATATCGCTTCTGAAGCTGGTACCGTGCAAATCGCTGGTTCGCCCGTGGGCGTACCACCTGGCAAAGACAAGTGGCTGTTTCGTTTACCCCAATCAAACAATGTGATGGGTCATGCCGTGATCGAGCACATGAAAAAACAAGGCATCAAAACCCTTGGCTTTTTGGGCTACGCTGACGTGTATGGCCAACAATGGTTGGACGCTGTTCAACCAGAACTTGAAAAAGCTGGCATCAAGATGGTGGGCGTTGAACGCTTTGCGAGGACAGACACCAGCGTCACACCACAAGCTCTCAAATTAACGTCTGCAAATCCAGACGCAATCTTGGTGGTTGCTTCAGGCTCTGGTGCAGCCATGCCACAAATGGGCTTGGTAGAACGTGGCTACAAAGGCAAGGTTTACCAAACTCATGCAGCAGCGACACCAGATTTGTCGCGCATTGGCGGCAAAGCTGTTGAAGGCACCTTCGTCGTTTCTGGCCCTGCATTGTTGGGCGACCAATTGGCTGACAATCATCCCTCCAAAAAGCTGGCTTTGGACTTTGTACAGAAGTTTGAAAAAGAATTTGGCGCCAACACTCGCAACCAGTTTGCAGGTCACTCCTATGACTTCCAAGTGGCCATGGAAAAAGCCATCCCTTTGGCACTGAAAAAAGCCAAGCCTGGTACTGCTGAATTCCGTAGCGCTATGCGTGACAGCCTTGAAACCATGGGCCGTACAGTGTTTTCTCATGGCGTGATGAATTGGACGCCTGCGGACCACTGGGGTTACACCCTGGAAACAGGCGTAATGACCAAAGTGGTCGACGGTAAGTTCAAGGTCGAATAAGACCTCAGGCTTGCTTGCAAAGGATCGCGCGCTTTGTGTGCGCCTCATGAAGCGCCATCTTTTGCACCTTGTGTTTTTTGTATCGGATATTTCATGGACTTCTCCATCGCCAGCATCCTCTTGCTAGACGGTGTCACCAACGGCGCCGTGTATGCCCTCTTAGGGTTGGCCACTGTGTTGGTGTTCACGGTCACGCGTGTGATTTTTATCCCACAAGGCGAATTTGTGGCCTACGGCGCCCTCACTTTAGCCATGTTACAAACCGGTAAAACGCCTGGTACGGTTTGGTTGTTGCTGATCATTGCAGGCGTGGCTTCCTTGATGGAATTGATTGAGCGTTGGCGCCATCATGGCAATGTGGCACTTGCTTTACAAACTGCGCTAAAGACTTTGGTGTTTCCTGTGTTGGTTTCGTTGGTAGCAATATGGGCTGCCCCGCAAAAGTTTCCGCTTTGGAGTCAAGCTGTTTTAAGTGTCGCCATCGTCACGGCCTTTGGTCCGCTGGTGTACCGTGTGGCTTATCAGTCTCTTGAATCAGCCACGCCCTTGGTTTTGCTGATTGTTTCAGTAGGCGTGCACTTTGCCATGACCGGCTTGGGCTTGTTGTTTTTCGGTGCAGAAGGCTTTCGCAACCCCAGCTTTTGGGATGAACGCTTTACCCTAGGGCCTGTCGCATTGACAGGTCAAACCATCATCATTTTCATCACATCATTGGCACTCATTGTCATGATGTGGCTTTACTTCGAACGTTCACTGCGTGGCAAGGCCCTGCGCGCAACCGCCGTCAACCGAACCGGTGCCCGCTTGATGGGTATCTCAAGCCACACTTCTGGGCAACTTACTTTCCTGATGGCGGCCCTCATTGGCGCACTGTCTGGCTTGTTGATTGGCCCCACCACCACGGTGTTTTATGACTCGGGCTTTTTGATCGGCCTCAAGGGTTTTGTTGCCGCAGTGATGGGCGGTCTGGCCAGTTATCCGGGCGCACTCCTGGGTGCACTTTTCGTTGGCATTGTGGAATCATTTGGCGCATTTTGGGCCAGTGCGTTCAAGGAAGTGATTGTCTTCACTTTGGTCTTGCCGGTTCTCCTCGTGCGCTCCTTGCGCAGTGGCCATACAGACGAGGATCACTGACATGAACAAGCAAAAACTATTTATATGGCTGCTGGCCGCAGCAGTTCCTGTCCTTGCCCTGCTGCCTTTGCCTGACTTCTGGATTGCACAACTGAACTACATCGGCTTGTATGCACTGGTGTGTTTGGGCTTGGTCTTGTTAACTGGCGTGGGTGGGCTGACCTCCTTTGGACAAGCGGCGTTTGTGGGCGTAGGTGCCTACACCACCGCTTGGCTCACATTGAATACGGGCATGTCACCATGGCTGACGGTATTTGTGGGCTTGGGCCTGACGGCCGTCAGCGCCATTGTGGTCGGTGCGATCACATTGCGCATGTCAGGTCACTATTTACCCTTGGCCACCATTGCCTGGGGCTTGTCACTCTATTACCTGATGGGCAACTTGGACGCCTTGGGCAAATATGACGGTTTGTTGGGTCTAAAAAGTTTGTCAATAGGCAGTGTTGACATTGGCCAAGGTCGATTGTTCTTCGTACTCACTTGGGCCATTCTGATTACAGGGGCCATTGCATTGCTCAACTTGTTAGATTCACGTCCTGGCCGCGCCATCCGCTCTCTGAAAGGTGGCTCGCAAATGGCAGAAGCCATGGGCATCAGCACATTTCGTTACAAAGTCACTGTCTTTTTGATAGCGGCATTGTTCGCATCGGTGGCAGGCTGGTTGTTGGCGCACTTTCAACGCACTGTGAATCCATCGGCTTTTGGCCTGAAGATGGGCATTGAATATTTGTTCATGGCCGTGATTGGCGGCGTTGGCTATGTTTGGGGCGCCATTGTGGGCGCCGGCCTCATCAAGTTACTTGACGATTATTTACAAGTGGCCTTGCCCGCATTGATTGGCACCAGCGGCAGCTACGAAGTGATTGTATTTGGTGTGGCCATGGTCTTGGTCCTCCAATATTTACCAGAAGGCATTTGGTCTTTGGTGGCGCGCAAGTTTCCGCGACCCCCTCGCAAAATGGACTGGCAAGATGCAGCGCCATTAAGTGCTCGCACCAAACCGGTCATGGGTGAACTGGTTTTGAAAGTCGACAAAATTCGCAAACAGTTTGGCGGCCTGGTAGCAGTCAATGACATCAGTTTTGACATTCACGCTGGGAAAATCATAGGTCTCATTGGTCCTAACGGCGCAGGCAAGTCGACCACTTTCAATTTAATCACCGGTGTCCTTTCTAAATCATCAGGTCAAGTGACTTATCGTGGTCAAGATATCACTTCACTGCCTACGCGGGATATTTCTCGTCAAGGCATGGCGCGCACCTTCCAACACGTGAAGATGATTCCCGATATGACCGTTTTGGAAAACGTGGCTTTGGGTGCTTACACCCGAGGAAAGTCTGGCGTGATCTCTTCCATGTTAGGCACTAACCATACCGAAGAGCAACGATTCATGAAAGAGGCGCAGCATCAGTTGGAGCGCATTGGCATGGGCAATTACCTGAATGAACAAGCAGGCAATTTGGCCATGGGCCCACAACGTCTGATGGAAATTGCACGCGCTCTATGTTGCGACCCTGCATTGTTGTTGCTTGATGAACCGGCTGCAGGTCTGCGTCATAAAGAAAAACAAGACCTCATCAAAGTTTTGCGCCAACTGCAAACTGAGGGCATGAGCATTTTGTTGGTCGAACATGACATGGACTTGGTCATGGAAGTTTGTGACCATCTTGTGGTGATGGAATTTGGCACATTGCTCACTCAAGGTACGCCGGCAGAAATTCAAGCCAGCCCCGCAGTTCGTGCGGCCTACTTGGGAACGGAGCACTGACATGACATCCCCCATTCTCAAAGTACAACAATTGCATGCTGGTTACGGGAAAGCGCAAGTGCTGCACGGCATCAGTCTCGAAGCCGTTAAAGGCAGTGTGATCACAGTCATCGGCCCTAATGGCGCTGGTAAATCTACCTTCTTAAATAGCCTGATGGGCATTTTGCCGGCGCAGGGGGTGATTGAATTCAATGGCCAATCGATCAAGGAATTGACCTTAGAGGAACGCGTGATGGAAGGTATTTCATTGGTACCCGAAAAACGCGAACTCTTCAGCACCATGACAGTTGAAGACAACTTGGTGCTTGGCGGCTACCGACAAATGCGTTTGGGCAATGCTGAATGGCGCAAACGCATTGATGATGTCTACGATTTATTTCCACGCTTAAAGGAGCGCCGTTTTCAAGAAGCTGGCACCTTGTCCGGCGGTGAGCGTCAGATGTTGGCGGTGGGTCGATCCCTCATGTCGCGCCCTTCTTTGCTGATGTTGGACGAGCCTAGCTTGGGTTTAGCCCCACTGATCGTCAAAGAAATTTTCAACATCATCGAAACGCTTCGCCAAACGGGTGTGTCAATCGTATTGGTTGAACAAAATGCACGCGCAGCATTGGCCGTGGCAGATCATGGCTACGTGCTCGAAATGGGTGAAATCAGTTTGCAAGGCATAGCATCCGACTTAGCGCAAGACCCTCGCGTGATAGAAACCTATTTAGGTGCAGCCAAGAAATAAACCGATCCGGACAAGCATGCGAAGCAGTTTAAAAAATCCATCTTCTTCAGTTGAAAAAGTCGACACCCGCTTTTTAGAAACTTTGATTGGCTACAACGCTCGACGTGCTGCATTGGCCATCATTGGAGAATTTTTAGAAAAAATGGCGGTCTACGGACTCAAGCCTGTTGATTTTTCTGTCATGTCCGTCATCGTGCACAACCCTGGCGTGACATCGCGTCAACTGTGTGCATCCTTGAACATCTTGCCGCCCAATTTGGTCAGTCTGATTCACTCTTTAGATGCTCGGGGTTTGATTGAACGCCTGCCCCACCCCCATGATGGTCGCGCCGTCGGATTACACCCGACTGAAAAAGGCCGTGCACTGATGTTGCAAGCTGAAGCCACGGCATCAGAGCTCGAAAGAAATGTAGGCGGTAAACTCACTCCCAACCAAGCTCAAACATTGGTCACACTGTTGCAAAAAATCTATCTCTAAGTCTGCTGTGACATCAGCTACTTAGGCATGCTCATTAGGAGAACGTCTCGTGGTGACTTCAAGCTTTCCGTCTTTGAAAGACACATTGCCCCTCGATGCCGCCCATGCCGTTTTGATTGGCCGAATTTGGGTACCCGGTGAAGGCCCCTACTTGGTCAAAGTGGATGCGCATGAAACAACTGATTTGTCAACATTGGCACTCACCAGCAGTGACCTGATGGAGCTGGAGCACGCGGCAACCAGCGTCGCGCAGCACACCGGCCGAACATGGCCCACGGCTTCAGTGTGGGCCAATACAAACCCATCCAATCACAACCCCAAAGAAGCATGGTTCTTAGCACCCACAGACCTGCAAGCCATTAAAGCTGCAGGAGTGACCTTTGTTGCAAGCATGCTTGAGCGCGTCATTGAAGAGCAAGCCCGTGGCGATGCCGCCAAAGCTGAAAGCGTTCGCAAAGCTGTGATTGACGTCATGGGCGACAACCTGCGCAACGTGAAACCTGGCTCCGATCAAGCCATGAAGTTGAAAGAAGTTTTGGTGGCGCAAGGTGTCTGGTCGCAGTATTTGGAAGTGGGCATTGGCCCAGACGCCGAAATCTTCACCAAATCACAAACCATGAGCGCCGTGGGCTCAGGCTTTGATGTGGGCTTGCACCCTGGCAGTTCTTGGAACAACCCAGAACCCGAAATTGTGTTGGTCATCAATTCAAAGGGGCACGTGGTGGGCGCAGCCATGGGCAACGATGTCAACCTGCGCGACTTTGAAGGACGAAGCGCACTGCTTTTGGGCAAAGCCAAAGACAACAATGCCAGCTGTGCCATTGGCCCCTTCATTCGCTTGTTTGACGAGCACTACACCATCGACAGTGTGCGCGCCACCGACCTCAGCATGACCGTCAAAGGCCCTGAAGGTTTTGTCATGCAAGGCAGCAGCTCGCTCAGTCAAATCAGCCGCGACCCCTTGGACTTAGCGGCGCAAGCCATCGGCCCCTGCCACCAATACCCAGACGGTTTGGTCTTGTTTTTGGGCACCATGTTTGCCCCCACCCAAGACCGCCATGGACCTGGTCAGGGCTTCACCCATGTGGTTGGAGACACCGTGGCTATTTCGACGCCACAGCTGGGCACACTGTTTAACCGTGTCACCACATCCGATGTGGCGCCGCCCTGGACTTACGGCATTCGGGCCTTGATGCAAGATTTGGCCAAACGGCAGCCCAGCCTGAAACCTTGAGCACACGCTGTGCCAATGGGCTTTGTTCCACTGGCATAATTCACCCCTTAGGCCAGTCTCGAACTGGCTTTTCTATGACCCCTCCTAAGGACGCACTCATGAATACCACAGCCACCGGCCTGCAATACGAAGACACCGTGGTCGGCGACGGCGCCGAAGCCACCAAAGGCCAAACAGTCACCGTGCATTACACCGGCTGGCTGTACGAAGACGGCGAGCAAGGCGCTAAATTTGACTCCAGCAAAGACCGCCGCGACCCCTTCCAATTCATTTTGGGCGCAGGCATGGTCATTCGCGGCTGGGACGAAGGCGTGGCCGGTATGAAAATCGGTGGTGCGCGCACCCTGATCATTCCTTCCGATTTAGGCTACGGCACCCGCGGCGCAGGCGGCGTCATTCCTCCCAACGCCACTTTGAAATTCGACGTCGAGTTGCTCGAACTGTCTTGATTTCATTCAAGCCCTTCGGCACTTTGCGCCAAGGGTCTTGAAATCTGTCAAAGCGCCCCCAAGTCTGGGGCGTTGTCATTTATTGCGGATGCATTTCATGTCTGATTCCAATTCACCAAATACCCCCAATCAAAATCAAACCCCTAACCCTGGAACTGTGGGTGTGATGCCCACGGCCGAAGCTTTGGCCGCAGCCGCTGCTGCCATGGGCACAGACACCCAGGCGCAGCAAGCCTCAGTCCCTCAAGATCCATTGGCCGATGCGCAAGCTGAACTGGCCAATGTGAAGGCGCAAAACGCCACCTTGGCAGACCAATACTTGCGCGCCCAAGCCGATGTGCAAAATGCCCGCCGCCGCGCAGACGAAGAGATTTCCAAGGCCCGCAAGTTTGCGGTGGAAGGTTTTGCCGACAGTCTGCTGCCCGTGTTGGACAGTTTGGAAGCCGGTTTGGCCATTCAAAACGTCACGCCAGAGCAAATTCGCGAAGGCGCTGAAGCCACGCTTCGCCAATTGAAAAGTGCCTTAGAGCGCAACAAGGTGATTGAAATCAACCCTGTCGCCGGTACCAAGTTTGACCCGCACCACCACCAAGCCATCAGTGTGGTTCCCGCTGCGCAGGAGGCCAACACGGTCGTCACAGTTTTGCAAAAGGGCTACCTCATTGCCGAACGCGTGTTACGCCCTGCTTTGGTAACTGTCACAGCCCCTAAATAAAGACCTTTGGAAGTAGAAAACAGCCTCTTTTGAGGCAAAAAGGGCAAAAAAGACTCAGTTTCAACCGATTTAGCCTTGAAATTGACCAAACCGCCCCTACTTCTGAACCATTCAAGCATTTTTTAGATTGACCGGAGAAGAACATGGGAAGAATCATTGGCATTGACTTAGGCACCACCAATTCGTGTGTGGCCATCATGGAAGGCAACACCACCAAGGTGATTGAGAACGCTGAAGGCGCTCGCACCACCCCTTCCATCATTGCGTACCAAGAAGACGGCGAAATTTTGGTCGGCGCGTCCGCCAAACGACAAGCTGTCACCAACCCGCGCAACACGCTGTATGCCGTGAAGCGCCTGATTGGTCGCAAGTTTGCTGAAAAAGAAGTTCAAAAAGACATCGACCTGATGCCTTACACCATTGCCAAAGCCGACAACGGCGACGCATGGGTGGAAGTGCGCGG
>CANFJC010000082.1 GCA_947447245.1 Comamonadaceae bacterium | reverse complement strand
TTCACTCGAGAAAACTGCTTTTAAATGCTGGCATTTGCAGCTAAAAGACAAGAAAAAAGCGACTCGAATAAGTCGCTTTTTAAGTGGTGGGCCCACCAGGACTTGAACCTGGGACCAAAGGATTATGAGTCCTCTGCTCTAACCAACTGAGCTATAGGCCCTTGGGCGCTAATTGTAAGTTAATTGGAATTCCTTAGAAAATGGCTTAAAACGCACCCATTTAGCGGCACAAATCTCTTTTCATACAAATCAACCCATCAACGCTTCTATTGAGCACCATCAATTGCATGGGCAGCAGTGCGTCTGCAATTAAAGCTATGATTATTGTGACCACAGCAAACAGACAAAAATGCGACTCACTCATTGGACTGACTACACCTTGCGAGTGCTAATTTTTTGTGCAGCCACACAAAATAGGGAGAAAGCGCCAACCGTCAGCGAAATTGCAACGCTGCATCAAATCTCCAGAAGCCATCTCATGAAAATTGTGATGGAACTTGCTGCCAATGGCTTGCTGATCACCAGTCGCGGACGTGGTGGTGGCATTCGCTTATTGAAGCCTGCCAATCAAATTGTGGTGGGCGATGTTGTACGCCAAACTGAAACCGATTTTGACATGGTCGAATGTTTTGATCATGGAAGCAACTCCTGCAAACTCGATGGCCGATGCAAACTCAAGTCAGCCCTAAAAACCGCTACTAAGCGCTACTTAGACACACTGGATGAATTGACCATTGCTGATCTCCTCCCAACGGCGCAACAAATCGTCAAGCCTCCCAAATCATTGAAAAAGCGCCCCTGAGCGCAAGCCGCAGGGGCGCTTTCATCAACAAAGCACTCAGGGTGTTTTTAAAATAAATTCAACCAAGGCTTTCAAATCAGCGTCATTGATTTTGTCGGGTGTATTGGCAGGCATTGGAATGGGCCCATAAACACCCGCCCCGCCCTTTCTCACCTTGTCTGTCAATTTGGCCACCACATCGCCTTGACCTTTGTATTTGGCCGCAATGTCTTTGAAAGACGGGCCTAACAATTTTTTGTCTTTCAAGTGGCACGCCACACAACCTGCTTTGTTGTAAGACTCATCTGGCGTTGCAGCTTGCACGCCCAGAGTCGCCAAACTTGACACTGCAATTGCTATGGAAAAAACGATTAAAACTCGCATGCTCTATTCCTTTTGAAGGTGATCAATAAACGTCGTGCTGGGTGTTGTTCACATTGAAGTGGCCTGTGGGTGTAATCAAACGCGGATCTTTGATCACAGCTTTTAATTTCAGGGTTTTGTCATCCACCACCACCAATGCACTTTCTTTGTTTTTGGCTGACCAAACGGCAAACCAAACCTCATCGCCTGCTTTGTTAAATTCCGGTTGCACCACACGTTTTGCGCCATCGTCTTTAATCCCTGCCCACTCGCCAATTGGCAAAGAAACATAGCCCTTTGACAAGTCTCTGATGTCAAATACCGCAACAGATTGAGACAACTTAGGATCTGGGTTCAAAGGCGTGTCTGAATACAAGTGATTGGACTTGGGGTGGCTCTTGATGAAGAGCGCGCCGCCGCCTGGGCCAGCCAGGGTTTGAACCACTTTCCATGCGTATTTGGCATTTTTCTGTGGGTCAGTTCCTATCAAAGAAATGGTTTCATCGCCCAAGTGTGCAGTGGCCCAAACAGGTCCAAACTTAGGATGCGTGAAGTTGGCACCACGACCTGGGTGGGGAATTTTTCCGACGTCGATTAAGCCAGCCAACTTACCTTCTTTCAAATCAATGGATGCAACCTTGTTGCTGTTGTTGGCAGCCACCATGAAGTACCGCTTGGATGAATCTAAGCCACCGTCATGCAAGAAGGGAGCACTTTCAATTTCAGTGGTTTTCAAAGCTTGTAAGTTGGAATAGTCCACCAACAAGGTTTTGCCAGTCTCTTTCACATTGATCACAAATTCGGGTTTGTAATGCGAGCCCACAATGGATGCAACGCGTGGTTCAGGGTGATATTCCTGAGTACCCACCACATTGCCGCGCGTCGAAACAATTTTGAGAGGCTCTAAGGTGTCGCCATTCATGATGGTGTACTGAGGAGGCCAGTACGCGCCGGCCACAGCCAATTTGTCTTCATAGCCTTTGTACTTGGAAGTTTCAACAGACCTGGCTTCCAAACCCACGCGAATTTCGGCCACGGTGTCTGGCTTTTCCATCCACAAATCAACCATGTTGATCTTGGCATCACGACCAATCACAAACAAATACCGACCTGACGCTGACATGCGCGAAATGTGAACTGCATAACCTGTGTTCAAAATGGAGATGATTTTTTTAGAATCACCATCGATCAAAGCCACCTGTCCGGCATCACGCAAAGTTGTTGAAAAAATATTGGTGATGTCGTAGCTGTTCATCTTCTTGGTTGGCCGCTTCTCTGGCGCGATAAGTACCTTCCACGTTTTCTTCATGTCGGCCATGCCAAATTCAGGTGGCGTTGGCGCATCTTGTTGAATGTATCGCGCCATGATGTCGACTTCAGCTTTGCTCAACTCACCCGACGTTCCCCAATTGGGCATGCCTGCAGGTGAGCCATATTCAATGAAAATTTTCAAATAATCTGTGCCTTTGCCGATGGTCAGATCAGGCGTCAAAGGCTTACCTGTGGCGCCTTTGCGCAATACGCCATGACAGCCTGCGCAACGTTCAAAATATATTTTCCGCCCCATTTCAAATTCTGCTTGCGACATTTGAGGCGCTTTGGGGTTGGTGCTTTGGTACATCACCTCATTGGCGAGCGGCGATGCGCCAGCTTGGTAATTCATTTCTGATTGCGATACGCCTTTCTTGTCTTGCGCGATGGCATTCAAAGCCAAAGATGCAAGAACAATGGCTGAAAGGTAGGCCAATTTTGGCATTTTCATGAAAGAACTCCTGTTGTTGCCAGGTGCATGTGAATGGTTCGGAATCCGAACCCACCTGCTGCTGACCTTGGCAAGCAAACCAGCAGGTTGGGTGAATTCTGAGTTTTTCACTTCATAAATTCATTGACGTACATCAAAGAGTCATGTGTTTTGAATATTTAAATTAACGCTTCAACCCTATGATTCAAATCAAGAGAACATTTGAGACCTTGCATGAAAAAAAATTCTTCACATTCAGAAATTTTGCTGGCCATTGCTTGCTTGATTTATGCCGCACCAACCACTGCATTTGCGCAAACTGGCAAAGACATTCACCTTCCCGATGTGATCATCAGCGCAACGCGATCAGAGCAATACACAGACGATTTGCCTTTAACTGTCGATGTCCTCAACCGACAAACAATGGAACGCCAGCAGATTTTGGACATCCGAGACACGCAGCAAAATCAAACCAATTTGTCTGTTCGACATGCCCCGGCTCGCTTTGCACTAACCGGTCCTGCCAACAACACAGGCCGAGAAGGCAACACCGGCTTCAACATTCGCGGTATGGGCAGCAATCGGGTCTTGATTCTGGAAGATGGCATTCGAATTCCACACAGCTACGTGTATGCAGGCAACGCATTTGGCCGAGATTATGTGTCCTTGGACATGATTGAGCGGATTGAAATTGTTCGCGGCCCTGCGTCAGCGCTTTACGGCTCGGATGGCATGGGTGGCTTGGTCAATTTTGTGACCCTTTCGCCTGAGAGCTTTCTCAAACGAAAATCAGATTCTGACTCTCCCGTAAAAGGCCAAACTTCTATCGGATGGAGTGGTGACAGCCAGAGAAAATCAATTGGCACCACCCTCGCAGGCCAATCTTCCTCAGAGCTGTCTTGGTTAATCAACTTGGCTTCTGCCAACAGCCAAGGTTTGAAAAACAGGGGGACGAATGACGCAGCCAATTTAGACCGCACCACGCCCAACCCGCAGTTCAACCAAGACCGCTCTGTGCTGGGTAAATTTGTTTGGACGCCCAGTTCAAATCAAAAGCACACTTTGACCTTGGCGCACGTAGACCGTGAAAGCGACGTCCATTTGCTTTCAAGCATCAGCAAATTGCCCTACACAGGTTCTGCCAGCCAAATTAACAATGCAGTGCTAGACGAGGTCGCTAATGCCAGCATGAACCGCAACCGAATCACTCTCGCAAGCCAGTTCGATGTGAAGCATGAATGGGCAGACAAACTGAATGTGTATGCAGGCATTCACAATGCGTCGTCGCTTCAGCATGGCACAAGCGACTTGTACAAGTCTGCAGACCGCGTGCGAGATGTGAGCTACACCGAAGCTTCAGCACAAGTGGGTATACAAGCTGAAAAAATTGTTCATCACTCAACAGACTGGACTCAAAAATACATCTATGGCTTGGAGTCTTCCAACTCCAACATCAGCAATTTTTACACGGGTGTCTCGCCACTGCCCCCCGAAGTATTTCCCCTGAAGCGTTTTCCCGACACCCGCGAAACAACGCGGTCAATCTACGCACAAACCGAATGGCTTTCCGATCAATGGAGCATCACGCCGGGCGTCAGGCTTGACCACTTTGCTTTGGATGTCACTTCTCAAGATTTGTTTTACCCACCTGCCAAACAAGCAGGCCAATCACTGGCTGACTCTGCGGTTTCTCCAAAGCTGGGGGTGAAATGGAACGCCAATGCACAGTGGAGTGCGTTTGCGCAGTATGCAGAAGGCTTCAAAGCGCCCAATGCCAATCAAGTCAATGGTTATTTTGAGTTGTCACCTGTCCCTGGCAATCCTAACTATGTGACCATTGTGGCCAACCCTCAACTACAAGCCGAGAGAAGCAAAAATCTAGAACTCGGTATGCGCTATCGAACGCCCGGCCTGATGTTGGATGCGGCTATTTTTTCTGGCGAATTCAATCAATTGATTCAAGACTTGAAGGCGCTGGGCGGTACAGGCCTGATCAATGACCCGCTTCGCTTTCAAACTGTCAACATTGACCATGCGCGCATTTCTGGATTTGAAGTGAAGGGCATGCGTGATTTGGGCTTGATTGAAGGCGGTCGCCTCAAAATGCCTTTTGCGTATGGTCAAGCCAAAGGGCATAACACTGGCAATCAGCTGCCCCTAAATTCCATTGATCCATCGCACTTCATGCTGGGACTCAATTATTCAAAAAATGATTGGGACTTCAAACTGGACATGCACCATTTCGCAGCCAAGCGCTCGCAGGACATTGACAGCGCCTCTTTGCTTAAAAATGGTGTCGCCCAATTCAGTGTGCCACCAAGCAATACCTTGAATGCATCGGCGCAATGGCAGCTCCAAAAGCAAACTCGCCTGACTGCCGCCGTCTACAACTTGACGCAAGAAAAATATTGGAAATGGTCTGATGTGCAAGGGGTCGCAGCCAACTCAACTGTGCTGGATGCCTTCACACAACCTGGCCGATTTGTGCGCTTTACGCTCACCACCGATTTTTAAACTAAGCAAATCATGGCTGAAGTCATTGTTCCCCTCACTGAATCATCCTCACGCGCCAGACCTGCGTGGGCCCTTTGGGAATTGGGATTCAGGCCCTTTTATTTGTTGGCTGCACTTTGGGCTGCCTTGTTCATCCCGCTTTGGGTCCTGCAGCTTTCTGCCGTTTTCAATGAAGCGCTGATACGCAACACTTCATGGCATGCGCACGAAATGATTTTTGGCTACGCACTGGCTGTCATCATCGGATTTTTGTTCACAGCGGGGCGCAATTGGTCTGGTCACCCCACACCCTCGGGTCGTTCATTGCAGTTTTTGGCCATGCTCTGGGTGCTAGCGCGAATGGCTGCATTTTCACCCTGGGTATGGCTGAGCCTCTTGCTTAACCTGTCTGTGCCTTGGGTGGCCGCTTGGGGGCTTTGGCGCTCGCTTTATGCAGGCCACAACCGTCGTAATTATTTTTTCGTTGCGCTGCTGATCTTCATGGGTTTGGCCAGCGCCTGTTTTCATTTCAGCCAAATGGGATGGCAAGCCTTGCAATTCGAGATGGGCTTGCACTTGGACAGAGGTGTGTCCTTGGCACTGGACATCGTGCTCTTGATCGTTGCCATCATGATGGGACGGGTGGTGCCCATGTTTTCCAACAACGGCATTCCAGGCCTTCAAGCCGCACGCAAGCCGATCATTGAGAAACTGGCCATTGGCAGCATTCTGGGCCTCATGGTGATTGACAGCTTGGCCATTCAAAATGGCTACGCCGCCACTTTCGTGGGCATCGCTTGCATCGTGCATGGATGGCGTTGGTTTCTGTGGCAGCCTTGGAAAACATGGCGCAATCCCATGGTGTGGGTGCTGCAAGGCGCGTACTTCTGGCTCTTGATTTTTTTGGCTTTGAAAGCCTTTGCAGCCACCGGCACAATTCCTTCTGGGCCCGCAACGCACGCGCTCACTGTGGGCCTGATTGGCATGGTGACATTGGGCATGATGACGCGCACGTCTTTAGGTCATACAGGCAACCCGATCCATGCAACTTGGATTGAACGAACTGCTTTCAGCGCCTTGTTTCTGGCGGCCAGCATTCGCGTTTTCATGCCTTTGGCATGGCCCGGCCTGTTGATAGAAAGCGCCGTGCTGTCTGCAGTGCTGTGGAGTGCCGCGTTTGCTTTGTACCTTTGGCGCTATACGCCTTTGCTGGTTCTTCACAAACCTTATATTTGAATTCTTAAATACTACATTTTTTATACTGTACATATACACAGTATTATGTGTGCATGAGACTCGATTTGCCACTCCCCTTAGACGCCACCGCCCCCAAGCTGTGGCTCAACATGTGCAGCTGGAAAGTGCCCGCTGGCTTTCCCTCGCCTGCGGCCGACCACACCCAAAAACGCATTGACCTCAACGACCATCTCATTCGCAACAAAGAAGCCACTTTCATTTTCAAAGTGAAAGGCGACTCCATGGTGGGCGCAGGCATTTACGAAGGCGATGCGCTCGTCATCGATCGCTCCATTGAAGCCAAGCACAACAACATTGTGTTGGCCGTGCTCAACAACGAGTTCACCGTGAAGCGCTTGTACAAGCGCGGCGGCGTGGTCAAGTTGGTGGCCGAGAACAATTTGTACCCGCCCATTGTGGTCAAGAGCGGCGAGGAACTCAGTGTTTGGGGCGTGGTCACTTACAACTTGCACAAGTTGTATTGAGGCCTCATTAGCTTGCCGTACATCGTCATAAGTGCATCGCCATGAGTTCGTCCAAACAAGCACCCGTTCAACAACTGGCCTTGGTCGATTGCAACAACTTCTACGTCAGTTGCGAACGGCTATTCCGCCCCGACCTGCGCAACGTGCCCGTGGTGGTGTTGTCTAACAACGATGGCTGCGTGGTGTCGCGCTCCAACGAGGCCAAGGCTTTGGGGGTGCGCATGGGCCAACCCTGGTTTGAGTGCAAGTCTTTGGTCGCCGAGCACGGCGTGTTTGCACTCAGCAGCAACTACGCTTTGTACGCCGATTTGTCCAACCGGGTGATGCAAATTTTGAGTGAGTATTCCCCGCGCTCGGAGGTGTACTCCATTGACGAATGTTTTGTAGACCTCACTGGCACACCCAACTTGCGCGAGCTGAGTTATGCCATGCGCCAGCGCGTGGTGCAGTGGACGGGCATTCCGGTGTGCGTGGGCATTGGACCCACCAAAACACTGGCCAAGCTGGCCAACCATGTGGCCAAGAAGCATCCGCGCTCGCAAGGCGTTTTCAATTTCAACGCACTGACCGAAATGCAAAAAGACAAGCTGCTCACGCAATTGCCTGTGGAAGAAGTGTGGGGTGTGGGCCGCAAGCTCACCAAGCGTTTGGCAGAGTACAAAGTTCACACCGTGCAAGATTTGAAAGTCGCGCATACGCCTACCTTGCGCGCAGACTTTGGCGTAGTGATTGAAAAAACACAACGCGAATTGCAAGAAATTCCGTGCGTCGATTTGCAAGAAGTCACGCCCGACAAACAGCAAATCATTTCCAGCCGCTCATTTGGCAACATGGTCACTGAACTGCCTGTTTTGAAAGATGCGTTGTCTACGTTTGTGGCCAACGCCTGCGCCAAACTGCGCGCACAAAACAGCCAAGCCGCCATCATTCAAGTGTTTTTGCACACCAATCGTTTTAGAAAAGACTTGCCACAGTACTCGCCCAGTTTGGCGGTGCCGCTGCCCTACCCCACCAACGACAGCTTGGTCATTTTCAGATGGGTGGACGCGCTGTGCGAGCGCATGTACAAGCCCGAGTACCAGTACAAAAAAGCCGGCATCATGCTGAGCGAAATCAGC
Organism: Comamonadaceae bacterium; assembly: GCA_947447245.1. Taxonomy (GTDB): domain Bacteria; phylum Pseudomonadota; class Gammaproteobacteria; order Burkholderiales; family Burkholderiaceae_C; genus Limnohabitans_A. The sequence continues at coordinate 2,294 of CANFJC010000082.1, read as the reverse complement.
CCTGTGTCGCACCACCAAGGCGACTTGCTAGAAGAGCCACTGCCCGCGCAAGGCACACTCATGCAAACCTTGGATGCACTGAACAAACGCTTTGGCCGTGGTGCGGTGAAGGTGTCCACGCAAGGCGCCTACAGCGGGTGGCAAATGCGGCAAGAAAGAAGATCGCCCAACTACACCACCGACTGGGCCGAAGTACCCGTGGTGTAGCCGCCTCATAAAAAGAGTGCATTCACCCAGAAGATGTGCGAAACTGCGCTCAAGGCCACTTACAGCCATGCAACCCCAAACAACCATCGTCGGTATTCACCTCGCCCGCAGCACGCGCGGTCGCATTTGCTCGCCTCCAAACAAACGCTTCTGATTTTTCCGTTAAGCGTTTTTTTAATTTTTGGAGATAGACATGGCTGATTTGTTTGACAACCCAATGGGTTTGTGCGGTTTCGAGTTTGTTGAATTTGCATCTCCCGTCGCAGGTGTTCTAGAGCCCTTGTTTGAAAAGATGGGCTTCTCTTTGGTGGCCAAACACCGCTCTAAAGACGTGGTGTTGTACCGCCAAGGCGACATCAATTTCATTGTGAACCGCGAGCCCAAAAGTTTGGCAGGCTACTTTGCCGCCGAGCATGGCCCGTGCGCATGCGCTCTGGCATTCCGCGTGAAAGACTCGCACAAAGCCTATGCCCGCGCACTCGACATGGGCGCGCAGCCCGTTGAAGTGCCTACAGGGCCCATGGAGTTAAGGCTGCCCGCCATCAAAGGCATTGGCGGCGCGCCTCTTTATTTGATCGACCGCTACGAAGACGGCAAAAGCATTTACGACATTGACTTTGAATTCATTGAAGGCGCCAACCGTCACCCCTTTGGCCACGGCCTGAAGCTCATCGATCACCTCACGCACAATGTGTACAAAGGTCGCATGTCTTTTTGGAGCGGTTTTTACGAGAAGATTTTCAACTTCCGCGAAATTCGCTATTTCGACATCAAGGGTGAGCACACGGGCCTGACCAGCCGCGCCATGTCAGCGCCCGATGGCCTCATTCGCATTCCTTTGAACGAAGAGTCTGGCAAAAATGGCGGTCAAATTGAAGAATTCTTGATGCAGTTCAACGGCGAGGGCATTCAGCACATTGCCCTGCTCACCGACGACATCATGAAGAGCGTCGATTCGCTTCAAATGGCGGGCATTCCTCTCATGACTGCACCCAATGACATTTATTATGAAATGTTGGAAGAGCGCCTTCACGGGCATGGCGAGCCTGTGGCTGAGCTGCAAGCTCGGGGTATATTGATGGATGGCTCCACCGCCAATGGCGAAAAACGTTTGCTCTTGCAAATTTTCTCGCAAACCTTATTGGGTCCCGTGTTTTTTGAGTTCATTCAGCGCAAAGCCGATGAAGGTTTTGGCGAAGGCAACTTCAAGGCATTGTTTGAGTCTTTAGAACGTGATCAAATTAGACGTGGCGCCCTTCAAGTAGACGCCTAAAGGAAAGTCATGAAAATCAGCCGAATTCACCACGCCGCTTACCGCTGCAAAGACGCCAAAGAAACCGTTGAGTGGTATGCCAAAAACTTGAACATGGACTTTGTCTTGGCCATTGCCGAAGACTTTGTGCCCTCTACCAAAGCACCCGATCCGTACATGCACATCTTCTTAGATGCAGGTGGCGGCAATGTGCTGGCGTTTTTTGAACTGCCCAATTCACCTGAAATGGGCCGCGATGAAAACACGCCAGGGTGGGTGCAGCACATGGCCTTTGAAGTGGACAGCATGGAAACCTTGTTGGCGGCCAAAGCCAAACTAGAGGCCAATGGTGTTGATGTACTGGGCCCTACCAACCACACCATTTTCAAAAGCATTTACTTCTTTGACCCCAATGGTCACCGCTTGGAGCTGGCCACCAACACCGGCACCCCCGAGATGTACAAAACCTTGGACGAAGTGAAGTGGGACATGCTGAACGAGTGGAGCAAAACCAAACGCGCGCCCAAGCATGCTGCTTGGATGCATGAGCCAGGCTGATACTTCTAAACCGGGTACCAACACTGCTGTTCGCAGCTGTGTGAGGATGGGGTGAGTGGGTGACGATTTCTGGTACCCCAGTATGAGGAACCCACTCACCCCATCCTCAGACAGCGAGCTCAGAAAGAACCCGATTTACTTCGACTGACTCAAAGCGTTGCCCACCATCTTGGACGTGATGTCCACAATTTGAATCATGCGCTCGTAGGGCATGCGTGTCGGACCAATGACGCCCAAGGTGCCCACCACATGGCCATCCACCTCGTAAGGCGCACTG
>CANFJC010000081.1 GCA_947447245.1 Comamonadaceae bacterium | reverse complement strand
GCCAATGCAAATGCGGGGGCCTGAAATGTAGGCAGCGCTTCATTCAAAGTGCGCAAAATGCCCAAAAAATCTGCAGGCATGTTGTTGACCTTGAGCCCCAGAAAATCTTTGGCCTGCGACAACATGATGAGCACGGCAATGCCATTGGTGAAGCCAATGACCACCGCGACGGGAATGAATCTAATCAGAGAGCCCAGTTTGAGCAGACCCATGATGAACAACAACACGCCTGAAGCAGTCGTCGCGAGAATCAGGTTGGGCAGGCCGTAGCGTTCCAAAATGCCATACACAATGACGATGAAGGCACCCGCAGGGCCGCCAATTTGAACCTTGCTGCCGCCCAATGCCGAGATGATGAAGCCTGCAATGATGGCGGTGAACAAGCCTGCTTCGGGCTTGAGGCCCGACGCAATGGCAAAGGCCATGGCCAAGGGCAAGGCCACCACACCCACTGTGATGCCGGCCGCAACATCGGCGCCCAGTTGCTCGCGCGTGTAGCCCTGTAATGAGTCAACCAGCTTGGGGCGAAAGAAAAAGGCCATGTGTCAGTTTAACAAGGCGTGATGCTGGCCATCTGATGAAGGTCAGTGAATGCGCATGCCAGGTTTTGCACCGGGCCATGGATTCAAAACATAGATGCCAGGCTCGGCTTTTTCATCGGCGTGGCTGGCTGCCAGCACCATGCCTTCAGACACACCAAACTTCATTTTGCGTGGTGCCAAATTGGCCACCATCACGGTGAGTTTGCCGACCAAATCTTCGGGCTTGTAAACACTGGCAATGCCGCTGAACACGTTGCGGTGTTGGCCTTCGCCCACATCCAAAGTCAGACGCAATAATTTGGTCGAACCTTCCACTGCTTCGCACTGCACAATTTGCGCTATGCGCAAATCGATCTTGGCAAAGTCGTCGATGGAAATGGTGGGCGCAATGGCTTCCCCGCCAGGCAAGGGCGCCGCTTCGACCACGGGTTCAGGTGCTTCAAACAAAGCATCCAACATGCCCACATCGACCCGTTGCATCAGGTGCTTGTAATCGTTGATGGCATGACCGGCGCCCAATGAAGCTGGCACGTTCATAAAGTTCATGGCATCGATGTTCAAAAACTTTTCGACATTGGCAGCAAGGGAAGGCAGCACCGGTTTCAACATCAAGCTGAGCAAACGGAAGGCTTCAATGCAAGTGGTGCAGACATCGTGCAAACGTGCATCCATGCCTTCTTGCTTGGCCAATTCCCAAGGTTTGTTTTGATCCACGTATTCGTTCACGCGGTCGGCCAGCAACATCGCTTCTCGCAAAGCTTTGGCGAAATCGCGTTCGTCATACAGTTTGGCGATAGGTGCCACACCTTCGTGCAATTGCTTCAGCAATGCTTGACCGTCAGCAGACACCGTGCCCAATTTGCCACCCAAGCGCTTGGCAATGAAGCCGGCTGCGCGCGACGCAATGTTGATGTACTTGCCCACCAAGTCGGAATTGACTCGCGCCATGAAGTCTTCGGGGTTGAAGTCGACGTCTTCGTTGCGGCCGTTGAGTTTGGCGGCAATGTAATAGCGCAACCACTCAGGGTTCATGCCCAGTTTCAAATACTTCAGCGGGTCAAGGCCGGTGCCGCGGCTCTTGCTCATCTTTTCGCCGCTCACGGTTAAGAAGCCATGCACAAACACGGCGTTGGGCGTTTTGCGACCGCTGAAATGCAGCATGGCAGGCCAAAACAGTGTGTGGAAATAAGTGATGTCTTTGCCAATGAAATGGTACTGCTCCACATTCGGGTTGTTGATGTAGGCGTTGTAGTCCACGCCAATCTTGCCCAAATAGTTTTTGAGTGAAGCCAAGTAGCCAATGGGTGCGTCTAGCCACACATAAAAGTATTTACCGGGTGCATCGGGAATTTCAATGCCGAAATAAGGGGCATCGCGGCTGATGTCCCAATCACCCAAGCCGCCTTGACCTTCTTCGTCTTTGGCAAACCACTCTTTGATTTTGTTCAACACCTCGGGCTGCAAGCGGCCTGCGTCGTGCGTCCATTTTTCAAGAAACTCAACGCAGCGGGGGTCTGACAGTTTGAAGAAGTAGTGCTCGGATTGTTTGAGGACGGGTGTGGCGCCTGACAAAGCGGAGTAAGGGTTCTTCACTTCGGTGGGCGAATACACCGCCCCGCACGACTCGCAACTGTCGCCGTATTGGTCTTTGGCACCACACTTGGGGCACTCGCCCTTAATGAAGCGGTCTGGCAAGAACATTGACTTTTCTGGGTCAAAGAATTGCTCGATGGTTTTGGTGGCAATGAAGCCAGCGGCTTTGAGGTCGCGGTAAATCTGTTGGGCCAGTTCGTGGTTTTCGGGGCCATCGGTGGAATGCCAATTGTCAAAGCCAATGTGAAAGCCATCCAGGTAAGGCTTGCGACCGGCTGCAATGTTGGCCACAAACTGCTGCGGCGTGATGCCTGCTTTTTCGGCAGCAATCATGATGGGCGCGCCGTGGGCATCGTCGGCACACACAAAATGCACTTCATGACCTTGCATGCGCTGCGCACGAACCCAAGTGTCGGCCTGGATGTATTCCATGATGTGACCGATGTGGAAATTGCCATTGGCATAGGGCAAAGCGGTCGTGACAAAAATTTGTCGCTGAGCTACGGAAGGGTTCGAAACAGACGAGGCAGACATGAGGAGGCTATTTGTAGGGGAATCAGTGATTTTATGGGCTTGGACCCTCCGATGTCGCTAAACTGCCGCCCAAGCCCCGAAAGTTTCACATGTCGACCCTAGAACAACTCCAAAAAGCCCTCGAATCGGTCATTGACCCCAACACTGGCAAAGATTTCGTTTCCACCAAAGCCCTGAAGAACCTGGTCGTAGATGGCGGCAATGTGGCCTTTGATGTCGAATTGGGCTATCCCGCCAAGAGCCAAATCCCTGCACTGCGCAGTGCCCTGATCGCCGCTGCCAAGCAAGTGCCCGGCGTGACCAATGTGTCGGCCAACGTCAGCATGAAAATTGTGGCGCACTCGGCTCAGCGCGGGGTGGCTTTGCTGCCTCAAGTCAAAAATATCGTCGCTGTGGCCTCTGGCAAGGGCGGCGTGGGCAAAAGCACCACAGCCGTTAACTTGGCTCTGGCCCTGGCAGCAGAAGGCGCCAGCGTGGGCTTGCTTGATGCCGACATTTATGGCCCCAGCCAACCCATGATGATGGGGATTGAAGGCCGACCCGAAAGCGAAGACGGCAAAACCATGGAGCCCATGGAGAACTATGGCGTTCAGGTCATGTCGATTGGTTTCTTGGTGAACCAAGACGAGGCCATGATTTGGCGCGGCCCCATGGCCACGCAAGCCTTGGAGCAGTTGCTGCGCCAAACCAACTGGAAAGACCTTGATTATTTGATCATCGACATGCCACCTGGCACCGGTGACATTCAGCTCACCCTGAGCCAACGCGTGCCCATGACGGGAGCCGTCATTGTGACCACGCCACAAGACATTGCCTTGCTCGATGCCAAGAAGGGCATCAAGATGTTTGAAAAAGTGGGCGTGCCCATTTTGGGCATTGTGGAAAACATGGCGGTTCATGTCTGCACACAATGCGGCCACATCGAACACATTTTTGGCGCCGATGGCGGTAAGAAAATGGCCGAAAATTACCAGATGGACTACTTGGGCGCATTGCCTTTGAACATGCAAATTCGTTTGCAAGCTGACAACGGCAAGCCCACGGTGGTGGCCGATCCCGATGGCGAAGTGGCGGGCATTTACAAATCTGTGGCGCGCCAAGTGGCCATCAAAATTGCAGCCAAGTCCAAGGACTTTTCAGCGAAGTTCCCCACCATCACGGTGTCCAAGAACACCTGATGGCATGAAGCGGCCCAGACCTTGGCCAACTCCTCAAAGGCTTGAAATCTTCAAGCCTTTTTGTTTTCCAAATCGCGCAAACGGAAACGCTGAATTTTGCCGGTGGCTGTTTTGGGAAGCTCGGTGATGAACTCTACAAAGCGGGGGTACTTGTAGGGCGCCAGTCTTTCTTTCACAAAGGCTTTGACATCTTCTTCTGTCAGGCTTTGTCCGGATTTCAAAACAATGAAAGCTTTGGTTTTGGTCAGGCCATCGGCGTCCACTTTGCCAATGACGGCCGCTTCCAAAATGGCAGGATGTTGAACCAAAGTCGATTCCACTTCGAAAGGCGACACATAGATGCCACTGACTTTGAGCATGTCGTCGTTGCGGCCTGCATAGGTGTAATAGCCGTCTAAGTCGCGCGAGTATTTGTCGCCACTCTTGGTCCATTCACCTTGAAAGGTGTCGCGCGTTTTTTCGCGATTGTTCCAATACATCAAAGCGGCGCTGGGGCCTTTGATGTAAAGGTCACCAATCTCGTTGTGACCCGTGAGCACTTCGCCTAGTTCGCCGCGCAATTGCACGTCGTAGCCAGGCACAGGTTTGCCTGTGGTGCCATAGCGCACATCGCCAGGGGCATTGGACAAGAACACGTGCAGCATTTCAGTGGAGCCAATGCCGTCAATGATTTCGCAGCCAAAACGGGCCGTCCATCTTTCACCAATGTCGGCGGGCAAGGCTTCGCCCGCAGAAGAGCACAGGCGCAATGCCACTTGATTTTTGCTGGGTAAGTCAGGGCTTGCTAACATGCCACCATAGCCAGTCGGGGCACCATAAAACACCGTGGGTTGGTGGTCCGTCAAGCGCTTGAATGTGGCTTGCGGGGTGGGGCGCTCGGCCATCAACACCACGCTGGCGCCCACACTCAAAGGGAAAGTGAGCGCGTTGCCCAAGCCATAGGCAAAGAACAATTTGGCCGCCGAGAAAACCACATCGTTGGAGGTTAAACCCAAGACACCTTTGCCGTACAACTGAGCCGTCCAATACAAGTTGCCTTGTGTGTGAACCGTGCCTTTGGGATTGCCCGTAGAGCCGGAAGAGAACAACCAGAAAGCAGGTTCATCGGCATGTGTTTCAGCGGGCAAACTGGGACCACTGCCTGAAGCCAGTAAATCTTGAAAGTACGTGTGCACAGGGGGCAGGTCGCCCTCGTGCCTGGAAACCACCACATGCTTGATGCTTTTGGTGCCTTGCCCAATGGCCGTGGTCAATGTGCCTAAAAGTGCCGAGGAGACCAGTGCCACTTGCGCGCGGCTATTGTTGATCATGAAGGCATAGTCTTCAGGTGTGAGCAGCGTATTGACTGCAACGGGCACAACACCGGCATACAAAGCACCCAAAAAGGACACCACCCAATCGCTGCTGTCATGCATCAACAACAGAACACGATCTTCACGCTTGAGGCCCAACTTTCGCAAACCTGCAGCACAGGCGCGAATTTGATCTGCCATGCCGCCGTAGGTGAGTGTGCCCAGGTCGTCAATGAGCGCAATTTTTTCTTTGCGGCTGTTGTTGGCAGCAATGAGGAACTGCGCAAAGTTAAATTGCGCTGGGGGTGCAGAAGGCAGTGCCATGGCGATCTCCGTGATCAGATCAAAAAAATTGACGTATCTGCATTAAAACGCTTGGGCTTTCTGGCAACAAGCGGTATAAATGCACTATCTTGCTTGCTGATGAGTATGCAGTAAAGTGCATGTTTTGTGGGTGCTTAAAGTCTAGGGTTTTCCCTTAAATTGAGTGCCTTACTTTCGCGAGTCCTGTATTTTTGGAGTTATCGGTGTCCGATTCATCGACCGCATTTGTTGAAGTTGGTGGCTCACTTGAGCCTCTGCGCAGCCCATTTTTAATGTCGCTGGGTGAGCGCGTGCGCAACCTTCGTTCGCGCAAAGGCATGACACGCAAAGCCGTGGCCATGGCGGCCGATGTGTCTGAGCGCCACTTGGCCAATTTGGAATACGGCACAGGCAATGTGTCAGTCTTGGTCTTGCTTCAGGTCTCGCATGCACTTCAGTGCTCTTTGGCTGAATTGTTGGGCGACATCAGCACCAGCTCGCCCGAGTGGTTGCTGATTAGAGAGCTATTGGGCAAGCGCACAGAGTCTGATTTAAGACGTGCCCGAGTTCAGTTAACAGACATGTTTGGTGAAGGTGGCGATGCCGCCGCGCGGCGCACACGCATTGCGCTCATTGGGCTTCGTGGTGCCGGCAAAACCACGCTGGGCCAGCGTTTGGCCGATGATCTGGGTTTTCCTTTCATCGAACTCAGCCGTGAAATTGAAAAATTTGCAGGCTGCCAAATCAGCGAAATTCACAACCTCTACGGCGCCAATGCCTACCGCCGCTACGAACGCCGCGCCTTAGAAGAGGCCATTCAAATTTACCCTGAGGTGGTCATTGCGACGCCAGGCGGCTTGGTGTCCGATTCTGCCAATTTCAATTTGCTGCTCTCGCATTGCACCACCGTGTGGTTGCAAGCCGATGCCAATGACCACATGGCCAGGGTGGCTGCGCAAGGCGACCTGCGTCCGATGGCCGCCAGCCCTGAAGCCATGGAAGATTTGAAGCGAATTTTGGAAGGCCGTTCGGCCTTCTATTCCAAAGCCGACATCAGCATCGACACCAGCGCGCAAGATACCGATGCCAGTTTCAAGCGCTTGAAAACTGAAGTACGCAAAGTGATTCAGTGGGTGGAGTGAATTTTTGCAGGTGCACGTAAATACCTAGGGTAAATACTTATTATTTGCATTAAATTGCATGTTGAGTGCCTGGCTTTAATGCAATAAACTGCATGTCATGGACCTAGAACGCAATTTTGGAGACTCACATGACCGCAGCCCCCTTCGTTGACTACCAAACGACAGTCGACAACTACAAGCACATCACTTTGTCATTTCAGGACGCGGTGGCCACACTGTCCATCAACATCGACGAAAACGCGGGTATTCGCCCTGGCTACAAACTCAAGCTCAACTCTTACGATTTGGGTGTCGACATTGAGCTGCACGATGCCTTGCAACGCATTCGCTTTGAGCACCCTGAAGTTCGCACGGTGGTGGTCACCAGTTTGAAAGACCGCGTCTTCTGCTCTGGCGCCAACATCTTCATGTTGGGTGTTTCAACCCACGGCTGGAAAGTGAACTTTTGCAAGTTCACCAACGAAACACGCAACGGCATTGAAGACTCGAGTAAATATTCGGGTTTGAAATTTGTGGCGGCATTGAACGGCGCATGCGCTGGCGGTGGTTACGAGTTGGCTTTGGCTTGCGATGATATCGTGTTGGTAGACGACCGGTCTTCATCAGTGTCGTTGCCAGAAGTGCCTTTGCTGGGTGTCTTGCCCGGTACTGGTGGACTTACCCGCGTCACTGACAAGCGCCACGTGCGCCACGACTTGGCCGATATTTTTTGCACCAGCGTAGAAGGTGTTCGCGGACAGCGTGCTGTGGACTGGCGCTTGGTCGATGCCATTGCCAAGCCCAACCAATTTCAACAAGTGGTGCGCGAGCGTGCCGACAAATTGGCCGCACAAAGCGATCGTCCTGCCTCTGAAAAAGGCGTGGCTCTCACTCCCATTCAGCGCAACATGCAAGCCGACCTGATCAGCTACCAAAACGTCACGGTTGAAATAGACCGCGCCAAGCGCTTGGCTACATTCAAAGTCAAAGCGCCTACATCAGCACAACCCACAGACATCGCCGGCATCTTGGCTGCAGGCGTTCAGTGGTGGCCCTTGCAAATGGTGCGTGAACTCGACGACGCCATTTTGCACATGCGCACCAATGAACTCGACATTGGCACCTGGTTGCTCAAAGCGGTTGGCGATGCCAAAGCGGTATTGGCCAGCGATGCCACATTGTTGAATCACAAAGGTCACTGGTTCGTTCGCGAAACCATTGGCCATTTGCGCCGCACCTTGGCACGTTTGGACGTGTCTTCCCGCAGCATTTTTGCCATCGTTGAACAAGGCACTTGCTTTGTCGGTACCTTGGCTGAATTGGCATTTTGTGCAGACCGCACTTACATGCTGGCATTGCCCGATGACGAAGCCAATGCGCCGAAGATTCAACTGAACGAATTCAACTTTGGTTTTTATCCCATGGTCAACGATCAGTCTCGTTTGGCTCGTCGCTTCTACGAAGAAGTGCCTGCCATGGAAGCTGCGCGCGGCGCCATTGGCAAAGCGCTGGATGCAGATGCCGCACTGGCACTCGGTTTGGTCACCGCTGCACCCGATGACATCGATTGGGAGGACGAATTGCGCATGTGCTTGGAAGAGCGTGCGGCCATGTCGCCCGATGCCCTGACAGGTTTGGAAGCCAACTTGCGTTTCGCAAGTCAAGAGAACATGCTCACTCGTATTTTTGGTCGCCTCACGGCATGGCAAAACTGGATCTTTCAGCGCCCCAATGCCGTGGGTGAAAAAGGTGCCTTGAAGGTTTATGGCAAAGGCGAAAAAGTGCAGTTCGACATGAACCGCGTCTAAGCCTGGCAAGTCCAAAAAGTTTTTTGAAAGTGTTGTGCAGCAGGGTTCCCGGTGGTCTTTGCTGCAACCCCAATTTGACCCCACCGTTGCTTTAATTTCTGGAGACTCTCATGTCCGGTATCAACTACAGCGAAAAAATTCCGAATAACGTTAACTTGTCTGAAGACCGCACGCTGCAACGTGCGCTGGAACAATGGCAGCCCAACTTCATCAATTGGTGGGATGACATGGGCCCAGAAGGTTCCAAGGACATGGACGTTTACTTGCGCACCGCAGTCAGCGTAGATCCACAAGGTTGGGCGCAGTTTGGTCACGTCAAAATGCGCGACTACCGCTGGGGTGTGTTTTTGAATCCTGGTGATCAAGAGCGCAAGATTCATTTTGGCGATCACATCGGTGAAAAAGCTTGGCAAGATGTGCCCGGCGAACACCGCGCCAACCTGCGCCGCATCATCGTGACCCAAGGCGACACCGAGCCAGCTTCGGTTGAGCAGCAACGTCACTTGGGCCTCACAGCCCCCAGCATGTACGACCTTCGCAACTTGTTCCAAATCAATGTGGAAGAAGGCCGTCACCTGTGGGCCATGGTTTACTTGCTGCACAAATATTTCGGCAAAGATGGCCGCGAAGAAGCCGATGCCTTGTTACAACGCAACAGTGGCAACGAAGACAACCCCCGCATTTTGCAAGCCTTCAACGAGAAGACCCCTGACTGGTTGTCGTTCTTCATGTTCACTTACTTCACCGACCGTGACGGCAAGTTCCAGTTGTGTGCTTTGGCCGAGTCTGCTTTCGATCCATTGGCACGCACCACCAAGTTCATGTTGACCGAAGAAGCGCACCACATGTTTGTGGGCGAGTCTGGCGTCAGCCGCACCATTCAGCGCACGGTGGACGTGATGAACCAACTCAATACCGACGACGTGGCCAAACTGCGCGCGGCAGGTGTGATTGACCTGCCCACCATCCAGCGCTACATCAACTTCCACTTCTCCGTCACCATTGACCTGTTCGGCGCCGACCAGTCGTCCAACGCCGCCACTTTTTACAGCTCAGGCCTCAAAGGCCGTTATGAAGAAGGCAAGCGCGCAGACGATCACGTTTTGAAGGGCAACACCTACAAAATTTTGGCCGTTGAAGAAGGCAAGCTGATTGAAAAAGAAGTGCCCATGCTCAATGCTTTGAACGAAGTGCTGCGCGACGACTACATCACCGATTCCAAAGGCGGCATTGATCGCTGGAACCGTGTGATTGAAAAGGCTGGTATTTCTTTCAAACTCACCGCCCCTCACAAAGCTTTCCACCGCAACATTGGCTCCTTGTCTGGCTCCAAAATCACGCCCGATGGCCGTGTGGTCACCAGCGAAGAGTGGATGGCCAAAGTGGGTGAGTGGCTGCCAACCAACGAAGACCGCGCTTATGTGGGCAGTCTCATGGGCCGCGTGGTGGAGCCCGGTAAGTTTGCCAACTGGATTGCCCCTCCAGTCATGGGTATCAACCGCCAAGCGGTAGACTTCGACTACGTTCGTTTCAGCTGAGATCTCAAGCAGATCCACAACACTTGCCATGACCACAGAAGCCGTTTTAATTCAGCAGCACCTGATTGACCCAGAGATTTGCATTCGTTGCAACACTTGCGAGGCCACTTGCCCCGTAGGTGCCATCACGCATGATTCTCGCAATTACGTGGTCGATGCTGATAAATGCAATCTGTGCATGGCCTGTGTGCCGCCTTGCCCAACAGGCTCGATCGACAATTGGCGCAGCATGCCCAAGGCCAAGGCTTATTCCATTGAAGAACAATTGACTTGGGACGATTTGCCTGCGGCTTTTAGCGAAGCTGACTTGCAAGCAATGGGTGTTGATGCTTCTGCCGCATCTGTGCCCGCCAGTTCATCTGCGGCGGCCGCCAATTCAGTCAGTTCTTCAGGGGATGTCGTTTTTAACTCTGCGGCTTATGGCGCCACTTTGCCGCCCTGGTCTGCTGCGCACGCATACACCAACTTGTATGGTCCTAAAACACCCACACAAGCCACTGTGGTGGGCAATTTCAAAGTGAACGAAGCGGGCACCACCAACGAAACCCATCACATCGTGATCGATTTCGGGAGCATGCCGTTTCCTGTGTTGGAAGGTCAGTCTGTGGCCATCGTGCCGCCTGGTGTGGATGCCTTAGGTAAACCT
>CANFJC010000080.1 GCA_947447245.1 Comamonadaceae bacterium | reverse complement strand
CAATGCCCTACAACTTTTCGGTTATACGGTTTTTGGCAAAGTCACCTCAGGCATGGATGTCGTAGATAAAATCAAAACCACGCCAACAGGCATGGGCGGTCCTTTTAGAACAGATGTTCCCAAAACGCCTGTAGTCATTCTTTCAATCACTTTGGTGCAATAACCATGAGCAATCCTCAAGTCGAACTCCACATCGCCGGCAAAGGCGTCATCCTCATTGAGCTCGACGCTGAAAAAGCGCCCTTGAGCGTTGAGAACTTCCTGCACTACGTCAACAAGGGGCACTATGACAACACCATTTTTCACCGTGTTATTCCTGGCTTCATGATTCAAGGGGGTGGTTTTGAGCCGAACATGGAACAAAAACACTCCGATGCCGCCATTCAAAACGAAGGCAACAACGGCTTGAAAAACACAAAGTACAGCTTGGCCATGGCACGCACTCAAGCGCCCCACTCTGCCACTGCGCAATTTTTCATCAACACGGCCGACAACGAATTCTTGAACCACACAGCACCCTCACTGCAAGGTTGGGGCTATGCCGTGTTTGCACATGTCGTGTCTGGCACTGAGATTGTGGATGACATTGAAGGCGTTAAAACTGGACGCAATGGCTTCCATGACGACGTGCCCAAAGAACCCGTCATCATTGAAAAGGCTGTCGCGATTTAATTTTCGCGCTCATCCATTTTCATGACTGCAATCGTGTTGCCGCTTCAGGTGTTTGAAGCACCTGAAACTTGGCGCACGGTTGATTTCATTTCAGACTTGCATTTGCAAGAAAAAGAAACTGCCACATTTGAAGTGTGGCAAGCCTATATGCAAAATACGACCGCCGATGCGGTCTTTATTTTGGGCGACCTGTTTGAGGTTTGGGTCGGCGACGACGCCGTCGAACAACATGCTTTTCTTCAAGGGTGCGCCACTGTTTTAAAAGACTGCGCATCCCAAAGACAGGTGGCCTTTATGCGGGGCAACCGTGACTTCTTGGTCGGCTCTGCGTTCCTCCATGCATGCCATGTTGCCGATCTCCAAGACCCTACGGTGCTTCACTTTGGGTCTCAAAAATGGCTGCTCTCTCATGGCGACGAAGGTTGTTTAGCCGACACAGACTACCAAGCCTTTCGACAACTGGTCAGGCAACAGCGCTGGCAAGAAGACTTCTTGTCCAAGTCCTTTATCGAGAGAGAGAGCATTGCCAGACAGCTTCGAGCACAAAGCGAAAAACTCAAAAAAGATTCAAGTGCGGTCTATGCCGATGTGGCAGATGAATGGTCGTCTAAGTTGCTTCAACAGGCTGGTGCCACTTGCCTGGTTCATGGCCACACCCATCGGCCTGCACTTCACAGTCTGGGCCAAAATCCGCCGATGCAACGCTACGTTTTAAGTGATTGGGATGCTGCTTGCGCAAAGCCACGCGCACAAGTACTGCGCTGGCATTCTAATGGACAAGTCGAACGAATCAACTTGCTAAGCTGAGCTTGATCATTGGCCATTCAGCCTTTGCTCAAGCCCTCGCTTCATTCAGCTGCGCAACAAATTCTTCAAAGCATTTTGCAAACGCCGCGCCACCTTGGCGTCGTGCGATGAAGACAAAACTGCCGTGACATCCAAGGCCCAGGTTTGCTCAGGGCCAGGTTGATTTTTGCGAGTGAGCAATTGAAGTTGCAATGCGCGCCGCTCGTTCAAATTCTCTGCAGGCGTTGGCACTTCTGCAGCCATCTCCAAACGCAAAATGGCTTCGCCTGCATTTGCAGCAGGTGCTTGGCCAACGGCTTGTGACCATGCAGCCCTTGCAGCCGCGTTCACATTGCGACCCAAATCTTGCGCCGTGGGCACCAAGTCGGCTTGGCGCTTTTCCCATGCAGCAAGCAAATGCGTTAAGGACTCGCCATGCGCCTGAGCAGCCAGCTTGCGCAAAGCCATTTCAGCGTGCTCCATGGCATCGCGCTGGGCTCTGAATGCGGCATCACCAAGGCGAGGGCCACGCTCTTCACGTTCTGGGCGATCACCACGGTCAAAGCGACCCCCATTCCTGTCGCCAAAACCACCTTTGTCAGAACGCTGCGCGCCTTTGCCATCTCTTCGATCGCCAGGGCCACCGCGACCTGCCGGAGCGGGTACCGATTTCTTTTGGCCAGGTCGGTCATCGCCTCGCATGGCCACCAAGGGGCGAGCGGGTTTAGGTGCCTCAACAGGCTTGACGGGCTCGGCGGTTTCTATGGCAGGCGCTTGCGTTTCAACTGCATTGTTTTCTGCAGTGCTTGTTTCATCTGAACCCGTTTCAGCTGAAACGGAATCTGGCGCTGCCTGTGCGATGTCTGGCGCACTCAGTTCCACAGCCTTTGGCGCAGCCACCACTTCGGCATTGGCCTTGGCTTGGCCTTTGAGTGCCGCATCCAACGCTGCCATGGCTGCCTTGATTTTTTGAACATCGCCAGAGGCATTGGCCTCTTTCAATGCATTGGATGCATCGAGCACCATGCGATCGTGGGCCGACATGGGGGCATTTGAAACATGCTCACGCGAGCTGGTCTTGCGACTGAAAGCCTCATCAATCGGCTTGCGAAAAGCCTCCCACATTTTTTGTTCAATGCGGCGATCCATGGGAACGCTCTGCGCTTCTGTTTGCCAGCTGTGTTGCAAGGCCTTGACCGCATCGACTCGCAAAAGAGGGGTAGCACCCAGTTGCTCTGCCTCTGCAATCAAAGCTTGGCGTCGAGCAGTACTGGCTTTTTGAGCCGCTTCCAAAGGAGCCGCTGCATTGTGCAAGGCTTGCTTCCAAAGGGGTTGCAATTCTGCAAAGGCTTTCTCACTCAAATGACCCGCCGAGCGCCAGCGATCGCCAAACTGATGCAAAGCCCGCAAGTGCGCGCGCCAATCTGAGTTTTGCGCGTTGGCCTCACCCCAAGCCTTCACCTCTTCAATCAGTGCCAAACGTTGAGCGCGGTGCTCACTGGCTTCGTGCTTGATTTTGTCCAACCAAGCTTGCACCACTTTGTAGGCGTTGTTGCATGCAGCATCGAATCGCTTCCACAAAGCATGATTGGGCAAACCACCTTGGTCGGCTTTTTTCCATTCTTCACGCAACTGACGCAAAGCGTCCTGCATTTTTCGACCGCCCACGGTGGGCTCCAGGTGAAACTCTTCCTTGGCAGGGGTTGGGGCAGCTGCAGCCGTTTCTGCAACTTGAGTTGCTGAATCATTGGCAACAATCTCGTTGGCAACTGTTTCATTGGCAAGGCTCTCTGGACCAACACTTTCATTGCCAACTTCAGGCGCGAGTGCTTTCTCGGCATCCTCTTTTGAAACTTCTGGTGCTTCAGCAGCGGGCTCTGTGATGTCTTGGGATTTAACGGGTACTTTTTTGAACAAGCCTTCCGCCTTCAAAACCAAGGCCAAGCGCAATTGATCTGCAACATGGCGCTGCCAACCTTCTGCATCACCCGCCGCGATTAAGGCGTCATGAACTTTCAAGTCCATGTGGGTGTCCATATTGCGACCATGGTCCTTGAGCGCTTGCTTGAGCACCAACAAGTTGGCCTCATTGCTCTCAGCTGCCAAGACCGTCATGGCGCCTGTAACCGCTTGATTGGCGGCTTCGCGCAGCGCCAATCTTTGAGCAGGATCCATTTTGGTGTTACTGACTTTGGGCGTTTTAGCTGGCTTGCCCTCTGTCTCAGCCTTTGACTCGTCACTGCGAGCTTGCAGCGAATTTGAAACGGCTGAATGATCGGCAGGAGCGTCTTTGACAGCATGAAGCTTGGCATGCCCAACTTGACCACCCTGACCACCTCGTGCCATGCGAATTTCTTCAGCCCAAACGGGCACAGGCGGCAAAGTTTCGTTTGCATCATCTCGCGCCACTTTGGCCTGAAACAATGCAGCTTCAAAGGCTTCCCAAACACTGCTTAACTGATGACGCGAAGCATCGAGTTGGGGTGGAAATTTCAAATCAACACTGTGCCAGGATGCATCTTCCGTGATGGCATGGGCTTGTTGGTGCCACTGGGCCACATCTGACTGCAAGAGTTCATTGGCGGCGATCGCTTCTTTCAAACTTTTGGTAGACAGCACTTCAATGCGTTGCGCCAACAGCACGGCTGTTTCACGCTGCACCATGACTTGGTGCTGCAAATCTTCCACGGCTTTGATTTTTTCATTCAACTGAAGCTTGAGGCTGGCCAAGGGTTCGCGCGACAGCGGCGCACCTGCTTTGGCGGCATCTCTTTGCCATGCCATGGCATCGGCAATGTTCAAACGCGAAGACGTCAACATGGCATTGGCGCGTTCAGCCCATTCAGCGGCCAACACATCTTGGCCATGAGCGCGCTTTAACTCATCTAGCTTTTCGCGAAGCACTTTGGCAGCGCCTTTGTCACGCGTGGAAACTTCTTTGTACACGTTTTGCAAAACTTCATGGGATGGCTCTGTCAGGAGCCAATCACGCAACTTGGCTGCACGCTCACCGGATGTTTGTGCGGTAAAGGCACCCCCCGTTAAGTTGTCTAGGGCTTGCAAGTCTGGGGTCTTAGGAGAGGAAGAAGTCACAGTCAGAACACAAAAAGATAAAGAAGCTATTTTCACCGAGGAAGGCAGGCCTCGATATGCTGAAAGCATCTATTTTCGATTTTTTTTATAATTAGCGGTTCCGCCACTCCCATTCAACTCGTGACTCAACCCGCTTTTCAGGACTCAGCCGCACAATGGCCTCTTCGCTTTTGGCGCGGACTGCTGACCTTTGGGGGCGACATTGGGCGTGGCTTTGTGAATATTTCCCACCACAGTTTTGCCATGCTGGGCCTGCTTGCCTTGATCCTCAGCATGCTGGCTCTTGCACGGCCTGAGGTGCGCACCCTGACTGTGCAAAGCGTGCAGGGCTGGCTGTTTACCCGACTTCACATTTCAGAAGCTGAAGATGAACAACAACAAGTGTTGCTGAGAAGCTTGGCAGCGCCCGCAACTGACCTGACGCCGCTGCAATTGACTTTGGTTCAAGCCGTTAGAAACAAATACAAAATTGCGCCAGAGCCTTTGAATGCCTTGATGTTGGAGGTATTTGATTTGGCCGATCGGTCTGCACTTGACGCCACCCTCATTTTGGCCGTCATTGGGGTTGAATCCAACTTCAACCCCTTTGCCAACAGCCCAACAGGCGCAAAAGGTCTGATGCAAGTGATACCCGAGGTCCATTCCGAACAATTCACCCCCTACGGCGGGGCCATGGCCATTTTTGACCCCAAAACAAACCTGCGAATTGGGGTCAAAATTCTCAAAGAATGCATCAATTTGACTGGCAGCCTAGAGGAAGGACTTCGACTTTACAAGGCAGGAGAAGAGTCTGTTTCTCAAGAATCTGAGTACATTGCTCGGGTGATGGCTGAACAAGAACGCCTGAAACAAGCCATTCCCAAAAATCCCAAAGATGCCAATGCCAAGGCAATCCCGAACCCAAGTCCTAAAAAGTGAACTGAAGCGGCCTATTTTGCAAAAATTCAGGTTGCCAAATTTAAGCTAACTTGTTTCATCAAGGCACCTCCTCGGCTACACTCAGGGTGTGCGCAACTGGCGATAGGAGCCTGGTCTCAGCATCCACTTGCTGGCCAGCCTCTGACGTGGAAATTGGCGGGCTTAGCCCCGGCTACAACCACTGGGGAGCGTGCACCTTGTCCAAGCATTGAGGGGCACAAGGTTTCAGCCGTTCGCCTGGGCAGCCCTTGCCATTTTGAAGTTTGCAACACTTCATTTGCGCAAGGAACCATCCTTTGAAGGCCTGCCATGTATTCAAGAAATATTCTGATTGAACAAACCGATCCCGAGATTTTTGCAGCCATTCAGGCTGAAAACGCTCGCCAAGAGCATCACATCGAGTTGATTGCCAGCGAAAACTATGCCTCGCCTGCTGTTTTGGCCGCACAGGGCTCACAACTGACGAACAAATATGCCGAAGGCTATCCAGGCAAGCGCTATTACGGCGGCTGCGAATATGTCGACATTGTTGAGCAATTGGCCATTGACCGCGTCAAACAAATTTTTGGCGCAGATGCTGCCAACGTGCAACCACATTGCGGCGCATCTGCCAATGAAGCGGTCTTCTTAGCTTTCTTAAAGCCCGGCGACACCATCATGGGCATGAGCTTGGCCGAAGGCGGCCACCTTACACACGGCATGCCCTTGAACATCAGTGGCAAATGGTTCAATGTGGTCAGCTATGGCCTCGATGCCAACGAAGTCATTGACTACGATGCCATGGAAAAAAAGGCACACGAAACCAAACCCAAGCTCATCATTGCGGGCGCTTCGGCCTACAGTTTGCACATTGACTTTGCACGCTTTGCCAAAGTGGCCAAAGATGTCGGCGCCATTTTCTTGGTCGATATGGCGCACTATGCAGGCCTGATTGCGGCAGGTGTTTATCCCAACCCAGTGCCCCATGCCGACGTGGTCACATCGACCACTCACAAAAGCTTGCGCGGGCCTCGCGGCGGCATTATTTTGATGAAAGCTGCGCACGAAAAAGCCATCAACAGCGCCATCTTTCCTGGCCTGCAAGGCGGCCCGCTCATGCACGTCATTGCGGCCAAAGCTGTGGCCTTCAAAGAAGCCATGGCCCCTGATTTCAAGGCCTACCAACAACAGGTCATCAAGAATGCGCAAATCGTGGCCGAAACCCTCACACAACGCGGTCTGCGCATTGTGAGTGGCGGCACACAAAGTCACGTCATGCTGGTCGATTTGCGGCCCAAAGGCATTACCGGCAAAGAAGCTGAAGCGGTCTTGGGTCAAGCGCACATGACGATTAACAAAAACGCCATTCCCAACGACCCCGAGAAACCCATGGTCACCAGCGGCGTGCGCATTGGCACACCCGCCATGACCACCCGCGGCTTCAAGGACGAAGAGGCGCGCATCACAGCCAACCTCATTGCCGATGTTCTCGACAATCCCCGCGATCTTGCCAACATTGAAGCTGTGCGCACCAAGGTCAATGCCTTGACCGCTCGTTTCCCTGTTTACAAATGAAGTGTCCTTTCTGCAGCCACAACGACACCCAAGTGGTGGAGACGCGTCTGGCTGAAGATGGCGACCTGATTCGCCGCCGCCGCCAATGTGCGGCGTGTGAAAAGCGCTTCACCACCTACGAGCGGCCGGAAGTGAACTTTCCGGCCATCGTGAAAAAAGATGGCCGGCGCATTGAGTACGAGCGCGTGAAGTTGCGCGCGAGCATGAACTTGGCACTGCGCAAGCGCCCTGTGAGCACAGAGCAGGTTGATTCAGCCATTGAGCGCATTGAAGAAAAGTTATTGAACTTGGCACAACGCGAAGTGGCCTCCAACAAAATTGGCGAGTTGGTCATGCGCGAGTTGAAAAAGCTCGACAAAGTGGCCTATGTTCGATTTGCCAGTGTCTATCGAAGCTTTGAAGACATTGACGACTTCAAGTTGCTGGTGGACGAAGTGAGCAAGTAAATTCAAGGGCAGATGGCAATCTGCCCTTTGTCTAAGCGAGCACGGCCCACCGCATTCAACACCAACAACCACCCCTCCTTGGCCTTCGCGCCACGCTCACAGAAAGTGATGGTGCCCGCTTGAAAAGCACCATTCAAAGACAAGCTGCGGCCACTCGCGCCAAAGGACACATAACGGCTCACGGTGGTATTGCCCGTAGCCGACACTTTAGGGTGGATGCGCGGTCTTTGCTGAAGCAAAGCCTCCCCTTCATCCCATGCGCCATTGCTGTTGGTGTCTTCAAACACCAACCAGCCCTGATGCCAGGCCGCTGCGCTTGCGCTTGAAGCACAGGCTGTTGGCAATGCGGCTTGTGTGCTTGAATCGAGTGCGGCTGCGCACAGCGTGACGCGTCGTTCGCGGCGCAAGGCTTCGGCTCTGGCACTCAGAACATCGCTCAACAAGGCTTCAGAAGCCGCCTGAATTTGAACCCTGTTTTGCAATCCCTGAAAAGTGTGTGCAACCGTGCCGCACAACACACCCAAAATAAACAGCATGAACAGCATTTCGACCAAACTGTAACCATCCGCTTTGAAACTGAACTTCATGGTCAGAGCATCCATGCATGACGCATGACAGCTCTTGCATCTCCTTACATTTCGGCGTCATTGCAAGCCAATGACAAGTGCGCAGTTGGCTGACACTGCATGCTCTGTGCATGAGCACACCATCAGCACCTTTAGCACCTTCAGAATCTTTCTACCGCGTCTCAGGCTTCACCCTCATGGAGTCTCTTTTTTGCTTAGCCATCATTGGCACATTGATGGGCATGGCCTTGCCTCAGCTTGAATTGCAATGGCAAAAAACAAGGCGTCAAGATGCTCAAAACTCCCTCATGCAATTGCACCTGCGCCAATTGCAATGGCGCGGCTTACATGCCCAATATGCAAGCACTTTGAGCGAGCTCAATTGGGCAGGCACGTACTCCATTTCAAAGCATTACCTATTGAGCCTTGAAAACAGCAACGCGCAAGGCTACATCCTGCACGCCACGCCAGTTGGTCTGCAAAGTCGCGACACGAATTGCAGCAGCATGAGTCTGCGCATTTCGGAAAATGCCAAGGTCCTTGCCACCAGCAATGCATCGCTTTTGACAGATGCTGGAACTTGTTGGAAATGGTAAATCTTTTGGTTGGCTTGGCCATGGGTTTGGGCGTGCTCAGTGCCGCCGTTTTTTGGGTCCATTTTCAATGGTCCCATGATCGCAAAATTTTAGAAAGCAGTCATGCCCAACAAGAAACGCGGGCCTTGATGGACACCTTGGTGCACGACATTCGGCGGGCCAATTTTCACAGCATCGCCATCTCCTCTGCACCCAACTCGCAATCCAATTGCCTCAGTCCATTTTGCGGCGCAACAGAGGATTTCTCTGTCACACCGCAACAAATTTTATTCAGCATTGATCGCAATGAAAACGGTCTCAAAGAAAACAATGAGTGCAGTGGTTTTCGTTTGAATGGTACTCAAATTCAAACCAAAACTTCCTGTCAACCCGCAGTTTGGACGGCACTGACACAAACCAAAGTTTTAGAAATTCTGGCGTTTGAATTGCGACTGCAATGCAATCTGCCTTCTTCCAATTTGGGTGACCTGTTGCTGATTGAAATTCGCAGTCAAACGCCTACAGAAAAAATACCGCTCACATGGCGACGCGGGGTCAGGCTGCGCAATTCAAATGCAAACTTGCGCAATGCTGCAACAAATTGCACAGACTCCGCCATATGAACCAACACAGCGGCATGGCCAGCCTTTGGACCGCAAGCTGCTTGATCATTGTCACAAGCTTGCTTGGGTGGCTCACGCTCCGGTCTGTCATGTCAGAAACACAAAGAAGCCAGCAACAAATGTTTGCGGCCCAAGCCTTGGCCAGCAGTGAGTCTCTGTTAGAGACCGCCATCGCGCAAATAGACAGCGTGTACTCGGGTCAAGACATCGCCATTGACGCTGCATTTTGGCGCAATGCAAGCAACAGCCAATGCCCCACCACCCAGACATCGCTTGAATGGCAATGTTTAAAGTGGACAAGGTCGGGCGTTGGCACGTTTGACCCACTTATTTCTGAATTGGCATGGCCAGAATCGGTCGACGTCACAAACTCTTTTGTCCTGTTTGTGCGCGATGTCAGAATGGCGCCGCACAAAATCAAAATCATGGCGCAAATCAGCTTGAATTCTGACCAGCCCGGCGCGGGCAGCCGCGCCACCGTGCAGCAAAGCCTTTACATCCCTATCAGCGCACCTTGGACGCCCCCCGTTTCAGTACCTGAGCCTCAGCCAGAACCAGCCGAATGCACACCCATCGAATGGCGCACACAATTTGGCAACATCACGCCCGCTCAGCTCAAAGCCATTTCGACAGCTCAAGCACAAAACGGCTTGACATCAGTTTCACAACCCAGCCGAACTGTGTATTGGATTGACAGCCCGCTCACCTGGACTCAAAGTTTAGGCACAAACATCTCGCCAGTCGTTTTGATTTTTTCAGACACAGCCTGCGCCCTTCAGTGCCCCCAAATAGCCAGTCAAGCCGTCATCATTGGCATGGTTTATTTTCAAAGTGCCAACGCATGCCAAAACCCTGTGGCACTTCACACCCTCAACGCTGAGGCTTACCACTTTGACTGGACCATTGGCATCGATGCATCCAAGGTGCAGCGAGTTTCTGGGTCTTGGAAAAACGCAGGGTTTTAGGCATGCCCTTCCATCTTTTGAAGAAGCACTCTCAATCGGGCTTCACAGTTCTGGAAGCCCTGTTTGCCAGTGTCATCTTGGCGCTCGGTCTCTTTGGTTCCTTTCAACTCAGCACGGCCAGCATGGCCGCCCATCAATCCCAAAGAAATTTAGATCTAGCAAGCGGCTTGGCTCAAGACCTTGCCGAATGCTGGCAAGTGCCAAGCGCCTATTGCATTTCGCAATTTCCGAGCTCTCAAAATTCAAGCGCCCTTTCTACCGAAGCCGGCATTCAATTCGAAAGAAGTTGGAACACCACGGCCATTTCTATGCCAGGCACAGATCCCATGCTGCTTCAAAATTTACAAATTTTGGTCAAATGGCCAAACCCAGACAAGTCCAACAGCACTTCAGAATTAAGTTGGCAAATCAGGCGCGCCAGCACCCCCGCTTGGGTTGGCCTTT
>CANFJC010000079.1 GCA_947447245.1 Comamonadaceae bacterium | reverse complement strand
GTTACAACATTGCGGGGCCAGAAGTAGAAGGTGCGTTGATGCAGCACCCTGCAGTGGCAGAGTGTGGTGTCGTTGGCGCTGCAGATCCTGAGCGCGGACAGGTGGTCATGGCCTTTGTGGTTTTAAAAACGGGCTACGCTGGCACACCCGCCTTGGGCAAAGAAATTCAAGAATTTGTGAAGCAAAGCATTGCACCCTTTAAATACCCAAGGCGAGTGGTGTTTTGCGAAAGCTTGCCACGCACCGAAACTGGCAAGCTTCAGCGCTTCAAATTACGGCAGCAAGCGCCTGCCTTCAATTCAGAAAAATAAGGAGCAAATATGTCACAAGGAATTTTGCGAGTGCTTCAGCCAGAAGGATGGGCGCCTGCCAAAGGTTACGCCAATGGCATTGCCGCAAGCGGTGAAATGATTTTTGTGGCGGGCATGATTGGCTGGAACGGGCAGTGCCAGTTTGAAACCGATGATTTTGTGGCGCAGTGCAAGCAGGCACTGCAAAACATTGTGGCCACGTTAGCCTGCGCTGGCGCTGGCCCTGAACACATGGCGCGCATGACTTGGTATGTGAAAGACAAAAAGGAATATGTGGCGCGTGGCCGGGAACTGGGCAAGGTCTACCAAGAAGTGATGGGTAAAAATTACCCCGCCATGACCTTGGTTCAGGTGGCCGACTTGGTGGAAGACCGCGCTTTGGTGGAGATTGAGGTGACGGCGGTTAAGCCTTGACAATTAACTTTTGCAAAATAGATTTCAACGCATGGCTTTGTGTGTCACCCAATGAACTCAGCACTTGCTTTTCGTGAAGTGCTGCTTTCTTCAAAAGAGGTTGAACAAGTTTTTGCCCCTTGGGTGTGATGCTCACCCAAGCTTGCCGCTTGTCTTGGGTGCAAGCTGTGCGCATCACCAAGCCTTGGTCTGCCATTCGCAAAACCATTTTGGTTACAGTGGGTTGTTTGGCCAAAACGATGTCGGCCAATTCGCCTACAGTGCGTTGCTTCACGCCTGACAGAGATGCCAAAATGCGCCACTCAGAAACTGTGAAGCCCGCAGCTTCTACTTGGGCATGAAATTCGCTGGATATGGTGAAACTGGCGCGTGCCAATAGATAAGGCAAGTAGCTGTCGACAAAGTCTTTCTCTTGCATGGCGGCTAACTTGCTAATTTGCCAACTTCAAAAAAACCACCTTGTTGATAAACCAAAGGTGTGCTTTGCGCAAAACCACAGCGCTCTACCTCGCCTACAAAAATAATGTGATCACCTTCTGGGTATTGACTGCGATTTCGACATTCAAACCAAGCCAATGCACCTTGCAGAATGGGCACGCCTGATGTGCCTAATTCGTAGTCAACGCCTTCAAATCGATTGTCTTTCCCAAATGCAAACTGATTGCACAGGCCTAACTGCTGATCGCTCAGAATGTTGATGACATAGTGCGACGCCTTTTGGAATGAAGGCAGTGTGCGGGACTTCAACCCTAGACTCCAAACCACCAAAGGCGGTGTGAGTGACACGCTGTTGAATGAGCTGGCAGTTAGCCCTACAAACTGATGTCCCCAATCGGCTGGATTGGCTTCCCCCAATTGATGCGTGGTAATGACCGATACACCCGTTGGAAATCGCGAAAGTGCTTGCTTGAAGTGCTGGGTGTCGAAGGTGGGGCTAGGGGAATTCATGAGTCGATTGTATGAAATTTCATATAAACTTGCAGAAACATTAGAAAGGCAAGCTACCCAGAGAGTTTGCCACAAGGAGTTGTCATGCTGATTGAGCACATTGAACACCGTTGGTTGGCCGCGTTTGAGCGCACATTCACACTTTGCAAAATTCAAGAGGGTGATGTGGTGGCCTTGTTGACTGAAAGTCAGTCAAGGCGTGTCAATGTTGATTTGGCAAGACTCACACTCCAGCGCATGGGTGCTCAAGTCTTTGAAATCTGCTTGCCTACACCTGCACTGAGCGCACCGGCCCCTGTTCGATCTACCGGGGCTACCGATGTCGTTCAAAACTTGGCCCCCGTGGTGGCTGCTTTGCAACGTGCCAATGTGGTGATTGATTGCACGGTAGAAGGCATGCTGCATGTGCCTGAATTGCCCGCTATTTTGAAAGGCGCCGACGGCATCGTGCCTCGTCTGTTTATGATTTCCAACGAGCACCCTGAAATTTTGGAACGCACTGTGCCTGATCCTGCGCTTGAAGGCGTTGTGCGCAATGCCATGAAAAAACTGCGCGGTGCGCAGCACATGCATGTGACTTCCAAAGCCGGTACAGATCTCAACATTCAACTGAAGTCCGCAGTGGTGGGCGGCGTTTGGGGCTTTTGTGCCAAACCTGGCATGGTCTCGCATTGGCCGGGTGGTTTGGCGTTGGCATTCCCTGCTGCTGGCAGTGTGAATGGCACTTTGGTGATGTCGCCAGGGGATGTGAACCTCACGTTCAAACGCTATTTGCGAGACAGCATTCACCTCACCATCGAAAACGACAACATCACGCAGATTGAAGGCGAAGGCGTGGACGTGGACATGATGCGTTCTTACTATCAAGCCTGGATTGACAAAGAAGGCCATCGCGATGCGTGTGCCGTGTCGCACGTGGGTTTTGGACTTAACCCTGCGGCAAGGTGGGATGCCATGACTTTTTATGACAAGCGCGATTGCAATGGCACAGAGCTGCGAGCCTTTGCGGGCAACTTCTTGTACTCCACTGGAGCCAATGAAGTGGCTGGCCGCCACACGCTGGGACACTTTGATTTGCCAATGCGCCATTGCAGCATTGCCTTGGATGGGCAGTATGTGGTGCAAGCAGGCGAGTTGGTCAAGGGTGTTTTTGAAAGCGCCGCTTTATGAGTGCGTCAACGCCAGCTTACATTGAAGCAGGGCCGCACAGTGCCAATACCACCTTGGTGTTTTTGCATGGCATCGGTGGCGGCAAAAAAGGTTTTCAATCGTCTGTTGATTATTTCGCTGAGCAAGGTTTCAGAGCCTTGGCTTGGGACATGCCGGGCTATGGCGACAGTCAACTAGACGGTACGCTGAGTTTTGAAAGCTTGGCAGCATCGCTCGAAGCCTTGTTAGATGCCGCGAAAGTGCAGCAAGCCGTTTTGGTGGGGCACAGCATGGGCGGCATGGTGGCATTGCAGGCTTGGACCCATTGCCCATCGCGCATTGCGGGCATGGTCATTGCCGCCAGCAGTCCTGCATTTGGGCATCAAGATGGTGATTTTCAGAAACAGTTTGTAGCACAGAGATTGGCGCCTTTGGAGGCAGGTCAATCGATGGTGCAAGTGGCCGACCGATTGATTCCCAGCATGGTGGGCCCTCATGCACTGCCTGAAGGCGCGCGGCTTGCGCAATATCCGGCAGGCTTGGCTTTGGCGCATGCCTGCATGTCGGCAGTGCCGCCTCCAACATACCGTGCATCTCTGAATGCTTTGGTGAAGTTTGAGCAGCGTGCTGCGCTGCCCACCATCACCGTGCCCACTTTGTGCTTAGCAGGAGAGCATGACAAAACAGCGCCATCCGAAGTGTTGCGACGCATGGCGCAAAAAATTCCAGCTGCTGAGTATGAATGTATCTCTGGTGTGGGGCATCTCATGGGCTTTGAGCAAGAAGCGCCCTTTCATGCAGCTGTTTTCAATTTTGTACGCCGCTATTTTTGAGTTGAGGATGTTTGTATGACGACCAGTGTGGCTTCCAAGCCTTATATGCCAATTTGCGGCGATGACTACCCCCTCACAGAAAAGCAAAAACGCCTCATGAGCTTGGCACATGATTTGGGTCAGCACAACTTTGCCCCCCGTGCGGCCCAGCTAGATCGAGACGCGCAGTTTCCTTTTGAGAACTACAAAGACATGAAGGATGCCGGCTTGCTGGCTTTGTGTGTGCCCGAAGCGCATGGTGGCCAAGGCGCTGACTACGCGACCTATGCCATGGTGTCGGCAGAAATTGGCCGTTGGTGTGGGGCCACAGCACTCACCTTCAACATGCACGTGTGCACCATGATGTGGAGTGGTTTGCTGTCTGAAGATTTAGACATGACACCCGAGCAACGAGCCTTGCACCGTGTGCATCAAAAGGCGCACTTTGCGCGTGTGGTCAACGACGGTGCTATTTATGCACAACCTTTTTCGGAAGGCGGTGCATCGGCAGCAGGCGCCCAACCCTTTGGCACGCAAGCAGTCAAGGTGGAGGGCGGTTGGCGCATCCATGGAAAAAAGATTTTTGCTTCCTTGTCAGATGCTGCCGATTTTTTTGGCGTACTTTGCACAGAGAAAAAACCAGACACCGATTTATCGCGCAGAGACACACTTTATTTGGCTGTGCCTCGAAATGCACCTGGCTTGACAGTGGAGGGTGATTGGGACCCATTGGGCATGCGCGCCACCGTGTCACGCAATTTGATTTTCAAAGATGTGTTTGTGTCGGATGCTGCGGCGCTCATGCCTCAAGGAATTTATTTTCAAGCGGCCAGCCGTTGGCCGCACATGTTCATGACCTTGTCGCCCACCTACATGGGCATTGCACAAGCAGCCTACGACTTCACGGTGGCTTATTTGCGAGGTGAAATTCCTGGCACAGGCCCTGTCAAGCGCCGTCAGTTTGCAACCAAGCAAATTGCCGTGGCCGAAATGTTTGTGAAACTAGAGCAAACACGGAATTTATTTTTGCGAGCCATTGAAGACGCCAAAATTGACCCGCCCAAATCGTCTCGGCTGCGGGCCTATGCTGCGCAGTACACCATCATGGAAAACGCCCAAGACATTGCTCGTTTGGCCATTCGCACCTGTGGTGGTCAGTCGATGTTGAAGTCATTGCCCTTAGAGCGTTTGTACCGCGATGCCCGTTGTGGCTCGCTCATGCTGCCCTGGACAGCTGAATTGTGCCTTGACCGCTTAGGCCGTGAAACGCTTTATGAAGCAGGTGAGAAAGACGAATGATCGAGAGTTCCAAATTGGCACAAGGCTTTTGGGATCTGTCTCTCCATCAGCCAGAGAAGTTGGCCATTCGATTTGGCATGCCGAATCAAACCGAAGATTTTGATTTTGCCAAATTCTGGCGCCGAGTAGAGCGTGTCACGGGGCACCTGCAAGTGACGCATGGTTTGAAGCTTGGTCAACGCGTGGCCTGGCTAGGGCTCAATCACGAATTGCAGTTGGTCACGTTGGTGGCTTGCGCACGTTTGGGCTTGATCTTCATGCCTCTTAATTTTCGGCTGGCGGTGGCCGAGCTGCAAGTGGTGCTTCAAGACGCCAAGCCAAGTATCCTGATTCACGACGAATGGCATGCCCATGCTGTTCAAAGTTTGGCAAGTGACGTCCCTCAAAGCTGTCGTTTAGAAAGCTTGATTGCCACTGCCTCGGCAAAAAATCTGGCGCTGCCGGCTATAGACGATGACGCTGCTGTCTTGTTGGTTTACACGTCTGGCACTACAGGTTTGCCAAAGGGCGCCGTTCACTCGCAAGCAGCTTTGCTGGCCAATGCCAAAGCCAGTGATGAAGCACACGGATTCAAACCGACAGACATTGTGTTGTCGACCTTGCCCCTGTTTCATGTGGGTGGACTTTGTATCCAGACCCTTCCAGCCTTGCTTGCCGGCGTGTCTGTTCATTTGCAGCCGCGGTTTGATGCATCGGCATGGCTGACAGGGGTTTCGCAAGGTGAGCTTGCTCAGCGTCCTACCTTGTCCCTGCTGGTGCCGGCTACGATGCGTGCGGTTTTGGATCATGCGCAATGGCCAAGTCTTGATTTGCAAAGTTTGCGCGGCATCATGGCGGGTTCGTCGACATTGCCTGAAGCGTATTTAGAAAAATTCCATGAACGCGGTGTGCCAGTTGGGCAAATCTACGGCAGCACCGAAACGGGGCCAGTGAGTGTGATCTTGAAGTTTCAAGATGCCATTCAAAGAATGGGTTTTGCGGGGTGGCCGCATGCCAACTTAGAACTTCAATTGAGAAATTCTGAAGGCCAAGTTGTCAATCAAGGTGAGACAGGTGAAGTGTGCGTGCGCGGCCCCAATGTCATGCGCGGTTATTGGCTGGCATCAAGCCAGGCGGCTGGCGAGGGTTTGAAAGACGGATGGTTCCATACCGGTGACATGGGGTATTTAGATGCCACTGGGTGTCTGCAAATTGTGGGTCGCAACAAAGACATGATCATCTCGGGTGGCGAAAACATTTACCCAGCAGAAATTGAAAATGCTTTGGCCACTTTCCCGGGGCTTTTAGAATGTGCCGTGGTGGGATTGCCAGACGAGCGTTGGGGAGAAGTACCCGTCTTGGCTTTGGTCCGCGCGGCCACCGCCGAGGGACACAAACTATCAGAAAGGGCAGTCAAGGCGCATTTAGAAGCCAAGATTGCGCGCTTTAAATTGCCACGCCGAGTTGTGTTCAGGGAGGAATTGCCCAAAAGTGCTTTGGGCAAGGTGCAAAAGCCAATTCTCCAACAGCAACTGATGGCTTTGAATTCTTAGACAATGCGAGTTCCAACCGCACAAAGGACCTTCAATGATTGAATTGATATTGGGCTTGATTTTGTTTTTAGGTGCGCACTCTGTTCGCATTGTGGCCGATGACTGGCGAACTCAAAAAATGCAAGCCTTGGGTGAGAAAGCATTCAAAGGTGCTCACGCACTGGTCTCTTTGCTGGGGCTTTACCTGTTGGTCGTGGGCTACGGCGAAGCCCGTTTGCAAACGGTGGTGCTTTGGAATCCTCCCACAGCCACTCGGCACATTGGGTTGCTCTTGATGTTGTTTGCCAGCATTTTGATGATGGCCGCCTACATTCCCCGCAACCATCTGAAAATTCGAATGGGACATCCGATGGTGTTGTCCGTCAAGGTGTGGGCCTTGTCTCACCTGCTGGCCAACGGCAATTTGGCCGATGTGATTTTGTTCGGTGCTTTTTTAATTTGGGCCGTTTTGAATTTCAAGTCTGCGCGTGCACGTGATCGGGCGCAAGTTCAAGGCCCTGATTCGAATGGAGAAGTGAGCGATGGTGTGAGCTTAGCGTCGCTGCCTGAAGACACACCCATCCAGCCCAGTCTGGCTGCGACCCTTATCACATTGGCCGGTGGCATTGCTTTATGGGCCGTCATCACCTTTGTATTGCACGCCAAAGTCGTGGGTGTTGCCCCAATGGGTTAACTGAAGGAAAATAAGGCCATGAACATGAATCCTGCTGCCACCTCTTCAGGCCCGCCCAGCGCATGGTTTGAGGGTTTTGAAAAAAGACAGTTCAACGTGAACGGTGTGGTGGTTTGCGCGCGCCTTTCTGCCAATTGGCTGAATCAAATGGACAAGCCCGTCTTGGTTTTGTTGCATGGCTTTCCGCAAACGCATGTCATGTGGCATCGCGTGGCGCAAGCCCTTAAAAATGACTATCGATTGGTTTTGCCCGATTTGCGTGGCTATGGTGACTCGTCCCATGCGCCAGGCTTGGCTGACCACAGCAATTACAGCAAACGTGCCATGGCGCAAGATGTGGTGGGCTTGCTTGACCAACTCAATGTGGACAATTTCTTTTTGTGTGGTCACGACAGGGGTGGGCGTGTTGCGCACCGCCTAGCGCTTGATTTTCCTTTGCGCGTGTTGAAGTTGTGCGTGCTCGATATTGCCCCCACACTCGACATGTACAAACGCACCGACATGGACTTTGCACGGGCCTACTACCATTGGTTCCACCTGATTCAGCCCAGCCCTTTGCCCGAGAAAATGATAGGCGGCAACGTGCTGCATTACTTGCACGCCAAGCTCGGTGGTTGGGGCTCACACGGCACTTCTTTCATTGAAGCTGAGGCCATGGCCGAGTACGAGCGCAGCATGAACTTACAGCCAGATCAGCCCGGTGATTTGATGCCTGCTGTGCACACGGCTTGTGAAGATTACCGCGCCAGTGCGGGCATTGATTTGGACCACGACAAGGAAAGCCGCGCACAAAATCAAAAAATCAGGTGCGATACCATGGTGCTTTGGGGTGATCGTGGTGTGGTGCACAAAATGTTCAAGCCGCTAGAGCTTTGGCAAGCGCAATGCGCAGGCCTTGTCTCAGGCCAAGTGGTTCCTTCAGGTCACTTCATACCAGAAGAACTGCCAGACCTCACTGTCGAAAGCCTTCGCGCTTTCATGGTTTAAACAAGCGGTCTTAGTTGGCACCGCAACATTTTTTGTATTTTTTGCCGCTGCCGCAACTGCAAACATCGTTGCGCCCGGGCGTTGCCTCTTTGATCACCTGTAAAACGCGAGGTCCGATGTTGCGCCAAATTTCTCGCAAATCGTAGACCGCCCACAGGGCTTCGCCATACACGTTCAGGCGAGACTCGCTGACACTTAAGGGGCCGTCTTCGCTGAGAGCCGAAAGTGTGGGTTCGTCGGTATCGTCTTCAGTGAGCGCCACAATGGCTTCTAGCGCTGTGTCGTGCCACTGCGCGCT
This sequence comes from Comamonadaceae bacterium, assembly GCA_947447245.1. Taxonomy (GTDB): domain Bacteria; phylum Pseudomonadota; class Gammaproteobacteria; order Burkholderiales; family Burkholderiaceae_C; genus Limnohabitans_A. The sequence goes on along the minus strand of CANFJC010000079.1, from coordinate 2,244 downwards.
TTCTTTGTCTTTGGGCGCGACCCATTCATCGGGCCAGTTTTCAACCACGAACATAAAGCCCAAAGCCCAGACCTGTGCAAAGGCTGGAATTTCTTCGCTTGCAATTTCTGCACGTTCTTCAGGCGGCAAGCTGGCAATCGCGCCACGCACATCCATCACTTCCGGCGCATAGGCGCTGTCTTCGTCGAGTGCTTTGATTTCTGTATCAAGCGCTTTTTTGACTTCGTCGTAACGTTGTTGCCACAAACTCAAGAATTTAACTTTTTGCGCTTCATCAGAAAAGCCTGCACCGCCTTCATCGTCTTCAAGTCCCAACAAGACGGGCAGCCATTCTGCTTCTGGCATCGCACGGCGACAACAAATGAGCGCCACCATGAAGCCTTCACAAAATTCCCATTGCGGTGTTTCTTCGTAGCGCGTGCGCAAGTCGTCCAAGATGTCGTCTAAGGCGTCAAAGTCTTCGGGTTGTAGGCCAGTCATGAGGGGTTCCAGTGTTCAGAGGGCGGGTATCGCGGAAGGGTTCAATACCACGCCCGATTGCAACAAACGTTTTTTCATGCAAAGAATGGCGGCGTCTTTGCTGAGCAAGGGCACGGCGTGCGCGACTGCCAAGTCGATGAATTTTTGATCGTCAGGGTCTTTGCAAGTGCAGGGCGCTTTGTCTGCAGGCTCTGCGGCCAACAGGTGTTCGTCAAAGCGGTCCAATATGTCTTGCGCTTGAATGTTGGACTTGGCCATGCGCTTCATGAGGTGCGGATACGTCAACACCCGCGCCAGTTCGTCCCGCATGCTGGCGGTCGCCAAGTGCGTAATGACGCCGCTTTGCAGTGCGGCGCGCAGAGGTACAGTGGCAGGGTCTTCAAACAACCAGAGATCGAGCACGATGTTGGTGTCGATCACCCAAGCTTGAGCGACTTGAACAGGCGAAACTTGTGCAGCATCTTGAACACGTTCTTGAACCTCAGAGCTTGTCACGCACCGAGCCCTTCATGAGGTCGAAGCGAAACATGCGGCATTCAATGGGGCCGTTCCACATGGGCACACGGCGTGATTCTTTGAGGCGCATTTTGGTAGGCAGCTTTAAATCGGGTGTGAGCATCCAGGCCGTCCAGCCGGTGTAATTCTTTTTCCAATGCGAGGCCAATTGCGAGAAGAACTCGCCACCGTCGTCGCCTTCGGCCACTTCGCGTGCTCGGCTTAAGTCAACGCCCTCGCGTGATCGGCCAGAACCAGCGTCTTCACGGTTTCTGTCTCTGCTCGACACGCCTGCTACACCCGCGGCCGCAATGCGTTCGCCATAAGGCGGGTTGAGCAGCATGAGGCCAGGTGTTTCGCAAGGGGGCATGCGCTGAAGTGCATCGCCACCGCGCGCCTGCACCACTTGGCCTACGCCTGCCCGCTCTGCATTGCGCTGCGTGAAATCGACCATGCGGAAGGCCACATCAGACGCGTGAATTTCGGCAGTAGGCGCATGCTCTTGTTCACGCGCGTCATTTTGGAGGGCTTGCCACACATGCGGTTGAAAGGGCAGTAATTTTTCAAAACCAAAACGGCGCAGGATGCCCGGCGCAATGCCACAGGCAATTTGTGCCGCTTCAATGGCGATGGTGCCGCTGCCGCAGCACGGATCGTACAAGGGGGTGTGTGCATCCCAGCCACTGGCGGCCAGCATGGCGGCGGCCAAGGTTTCTTTGAGGGGCGCATCGCCTTTGTCTTCGCGCCATCCGCGCTTGAACAAAGGCTCGCCCGAGGTGTCCATGTAAAGCGTGCAGCTGTCGGTGGTGAGGTGCACGTAAATGCGCACGTCAGGCCATTGGGTGTTGACGTCAGGTCGCTCACCGCGTTTGTCGCGAAATCGGTCGGCCACAGCATCTTTGATTTTGAGGGCCGCAAAGTTCAGGCTGGTCAGCGGACTGTGCTGCGCTGTGATTTCAATTTTGAAAGTTTGCTTGGTGGTGAACCAAATTTCCCACGCCACCGCAAAGGCGGCGTCGTACAAATCTTTTTCATTGCGGTAAAAAGTTTGAGACAGTTGAATGAGCACACGCTGTGTGAGCCGGCTGTGCAAGTTCAGGCGCAAGGCATCGCGCCAAGACGCATTGGCCATCACGCCACCGCGGCCCGTGAGCAAATCATTGCCTGTGAGCCCAGTGAGTTGATGGACCTCGTCGGCCAGTAAGCCTTCAACGCCGGCGGCGCAAGGCATGAAAAGTTGAAGCGAGTTCACAGAGTTTTACGCAAGTT
>CANFJC010000078.1 GCA_947447245.1 Comamonadaceae bacterium | reverse complement strand
GATGGCTCATCGGTGCGCCTCAAAGATGTTGCACGCATCGAGTTGGGCGCCCAAAGCTACAGTTCTGAAACGCGCTTGAATGGCAAGCCCTCTAGCGGCATTGGCGTTCAACTTTCGCCCACTGGCAATGCACTGGCAACCTCCAGAGCCATTCGCAAAAGACTCAATGAGTTGTCGCCATACTTCCCGCCAGGTGTGACCGCCACCATTCCATTTGACAGTTCTAAATTCGTTGAAATTTCCATCAAGCAAGTCGTTGTCACATTGCTAGAGGCTGTTGTTTTGGTTTTCTTGGTGATGTTTCTTTTCTTGCAAAACATCCGATACACCATCATTCCCACCTTGGTGGTTCCCATCACACTCATGGGCACTTTTGCCTGTTTGTTTGTCCTGGGCTATTCCATCAATGTGCTCACCATGTTTGCCATGGTTTTGGTCATTGGCATTGTGGTGGACGATGCCATTGTGGTGGTTGAGAATGTCGAACGCATCATGAACGAGGAAGGCCTGCCGCCCATCGCTGCCACACGCAAAGCCATGGGCCAAATTTCGGGCGCCATCGTGGGCGTCACTGTGGTGTTGGTGTCGGTGTTTGTACCTTTGGCTTTTTTCAAAGGCTCGATTGGCAACATTTACCGGCAATTCTCTGCGGTCATGGTGATCTCTATTTTGATTTCTGCGTTCATGGCGCTGTCCTTCACGCCGGCCCTGTGCGCCACCATCCTCAAGCCTGTGAAGGCTGGCCAGGGACACGCCAAAAGTGGCTTTTTTGGTTGGTTCAATCGCGGCTTTTCTCGCACCACCCAAACATACGAAAGCTGGGTTGCGCGCTTGATTCAAAAATCAGGCCGCATGCTCATCATCTACGCAATCATCATTGCAGCGGTGGTGGTTTTGTTCAACCGCTTGCCAACTTCTTTTTTACCAAACGAAGATCAAGGCAATATTTTGGTCAACGTTCAATTGCCGCCCGGGGCCACGGTCAATCGAACCAAAGCTGTGATGGATTCTGTAGAAGCCTACATGATCAAACAAGAAGAAGTAGAAAGCATGGTGAGCGTGCTTGGATTTAGTTTCGCAGGCACCGGACAAAATGCGGCTCTGGGTTTCATCACGCTTAAAAGTTGGGACCAACGAGAAGGCGCAGGCCACTCCGCTCAGGCTTTGGTGGGCAGAGCCTTTGGCGGCCTGATGGGCATCAAAGATGCCTTCATTTTTCCGGTCAGCCCGCCGCCCATTCCAGAGTTAGGACGCGCCAACGGATTTGCCTTCAGACTACAAGACCGAGGTGGCTTAGGGCACGACGCCTTGTTGGCTGCGCGCAATCAAATGCTAGGCATGGCCTCTCAAAGCCCCATCTTGAAAGGCATGCGACCCGATGGCCTAGAAGATGCGTCACAACTGCAATTGCAAATTGACCGCGACAAAGCCAGTGCTTTGGGCGTGAGCTTCACGGCCATCAACACAGCTTTGTCAACCGCTTTGGGTTCAGCCTACGTCAACGACTTTCCCAATGCGGGTCGCCTGCAACGGGTGGTTGTGCAAGCAGATGCCACAACCCGCATGCAAGCCGACGACCTTCTCAAAATCAACGCGCTCAATGCGCAAGGCCAGCCTGTGCCCTTGTCATCATTTGCCTCTACAAAATGGATCACGGGTGCCATGCAAACGGTGCGCTACAACGGCTACCCCACCATGCGCATCGCAGGTGAACCCGCAACAGGTCAAAGCACAGGCGCTGCCATTGCCGAAATGGAGCGCTTGGCCAGCCAGCTGCCGCCTGGATTTGCGTTTGAATGGACAGGACAATCCTATGAAGAAAAACTGTCAGGCTCCACAGCAGTGATCCTGTTTGGCTTTTCATTGCTGGCCGTGTTTTTGTGCTTGGCTGCTTTGTATGAAAGCTGGTCAATTCCCTTCTCCGTCATTTTGGTGGTTCCACTGGGTGTGTTGGGTGTCACCTTGGCCACCACGTTTCGCGGTCTTGAAAACGACATCTATTTCAAAGTGGGCCTCATCACCATCATTGGTTTATCGGCCAAAAATGCTGTCTTGATCATTGAGTTTGCCAAAGATTTGCATGCGCAAGGCAAAGATTTGGTCAGCTCAATTCTTGAAGCGGTTCATCTGCGTTTCCGCCCTATTTTGATGACTTCCTTGGCTTTTATTTTGGGCGTATTGCCCTTGGTGGTCGCCACGGGTGCAGGCTCGGCCAGTCAGCGCGCCATTGGGACGGGTGTGATGGGGGGCATGCTTTCTGCCACCTCTTTGTCTATCTTTTTCGTGCCAATATTCTTTGTGGTCGTTCGGCGAATTTTCAAGGGCAGTGAACGACAACGCAAAATGTATGCGCACGAACCCAATGTCGATGCACCGCCCCCCAAATCAGAGGGGCCAGTATGAAAACCTCTTTGCATTTTTCAAATCTGAACCGAATTGCCAAGTTAAGCGTTTTGGTTTCGTCTGTTGGCTTGGCGGCTTGCGTCAACTTGGCACCCCATTACACGCCTCCCGAGAAGCCCATCGCCCAACAATTTGAACCCGCCTCGGTTCAAAATATTGCAACACCCTTGAATATCAGTAACTTAAAGGCTGACGTATTTTTCTCAGATCCGCGCATCAAGCCCCTGATTGACTTAGCGCTTCAAAACAACCGCGACCTTCGCATCGCAGCACTGAACATTGAAGTGGCTCAGGCGCAGTTGGGCATTCGTCAAGCCGACTTAATGCCTACTGTCAATTTGGGCTTGACGGGTTCACGACTTACCAATGCGGCAGGCAACATCAGCAGCACTTACACCACTGGCTTGACGGTAGCGGCCTATGAAGTAGATTTATTTCAAAGACTTCGCAATCTTTCTGAAGCCTCAAGGGCTCAATACTTGGCCTCCGAGGAAGCCAGAAAAACGGTGCACATCAGCCTGCTAGCGTCGGTGGCTTCAACTTACTTGGCGTGGCAAAGTGATGTGGCTTTGCTCGACTTAACTCAGAAGACCCTTGTCACCAGAGAGTCAACGCTGAAGCTGCTTCAACTTCGCTTCGACAAAGGTGCCAGTTCATTGCTGGATCTGCGTTCTGCCCAGTCTTTGCTTGAGTCTGCTCGAATCGTCAATGCGCAACTGCGTCGCCAAAAACAGCAAGACGAAAATGCACTGACCTTGTTGGTGGGGCAAACAATTCCAAGCGCGCTATTGAATGAAAACAGTCTTCAAACTGGCAAGTTTGATCCCTTGAAGTTTGCAGAACTGCCCGTAGGCTTGCCTTCAGAGGTGCTCACAGCAAGGCCTGATATTGCCCAAGCTGAGTTATTGCTTCAGGCCAGCAATGCCAACATTGGCGCTGCACGTGCGGCATTTTTCCCCAAAATTGCATTGACCGGAAGTGCCGGATTGGCCAGCGCTGATTTGCGCAATCTATTCAGCAATGGCTTGTCGGCTTGGAGTTTTGTGCCTCAAATTTTGCAACCTATTTTTGATGCAGGTCGCAATGAGAGCAATTTACAAATTGCACAAGCCAATCGATCAATTGCGCAGGCGCAGTATGAAAAAACTGTTCAATCGGCATTCAAAGAAGTCTCTGATGCGCTCAGTGCTCGCGCCACATTGAAGGAACAATGGACCGCGCAAATGGCTCAGACACAAGCAGAAAAAGAACGGGCCCAACTTTCAAGATTGCGTTATACGCAAGGTGTCAGCAGCTACCTAGATGCCCTTGACGCTGAGCGCGCTTTGTTTGCCTCTGAACAAGCCCTGATTCAAATACAAACGCAATATGTCCAAAACATGGTTTTTCTTTACCGCGGCTTGGGTGGAGGCTAGTTTCGGCGCCTCAATCTAGGGTAAACACTAATCTCTTTGGCAGGTCTGCAGACTCGGTGCAGTTCCCTTACACTTTGCCCAAGTTTTAGAGAAAGATCATTCTTCCGATGTCCCTGGTTCAGTTGGCACTCAAGCGGCCTTACACATTCATCGTGATGGCGATCCTGATCATATTGGGGACCCCATTTGCTCTGAAGAATATGGCAACAGACATATTCCCAGAAATCAACATCCCCGTCATCAGCATCATCTGGAACTACAACGGTTTGCCCGCCTCCGAGATGGGCCAGCGAATTGCAGGTCAAACAGAACGCGGCCTGACCACCGTTGTCAGTGACATCGAGCACATCGAATCCACCTCCTTGGCTGGCGTTACTGTGGTCAAAGTTTTCTTTCAACCTGACGTCAACATACAGACGGCCATTGCACAGGTGGTGGCTTCTGTACAAACCCAAGTACGTCAATTGCCACCAGGCATCACGCCACCTTTGGTCATTAAATATTCGGCCTCGAGTATTCCGGTCATGCAACTGGCGCTTTCAAGTCCCACTCTGCCTGAAAATGCCTTGTTCGACGCGGCCGTCAATGGCTTACGTCCGCAACTGATCACCGTCCCTGGTGTGGCCTCCCCCTTCCCTTACGGCGGCAAGGTAAGGGTTATTTCAGTCGACTTGGACATTGAGGCTTTGCAAGCCCGAGGGCTGGCACCGGCCGATGTGGTCAACGCTGTGAACACACAAAACTTGATCTTGCCCTCTGGCACCGTCAAGTTTGGAGAAACTGAATACACCGTCCGCATGAACGGTTCGCCTGGCGTCCTTTCAGGCCTCAATGATTTACCCGTTCGGACCAACAACAACATCACCACTTACCTCAAAGATGTGGCCTATGTTCGAGACGGTTTTCAACCTCAAACCAATGTGGTGAGGCAAGATGGCTTGAGGGGCGTGCTCATTTCAGTTCTGAAAAACGGTGGGGCTTCCACTTTGGACATTGTGTCCAACGTCAAGACGTTGCTGCCCAAGGCAGCTCAGTCATTGCCGCCAGACGTCAAAGTAACGCCCTTGTTTGACCAATCTGTGTTTGTGTTGGCTGCCATTGAAGGTGTGGTCACAGAAGCGCTCATTGCAGCCGTGTTGACGGCCATGATGGTGCTTCTCTTTTTAGGCAATTGGCGCAGCACCTTGATCATTGCGCTCACCATTCCGCTTTCCATCTTGGCTTCCATCCTGGCCTTGTTTGCTTTAGGTGAGACGCTCAATTTGATGACCCTTGGCGGGCTGGCCTTGTCTGTGGGTATTTTGGTAGACCAAGCCATTGTGACGATTGAAAACATAGAGCGGCACATTCACCTAGGCAAACCCTTGATGTCTGCCATTGAAGTGGGTGCAGAAGAAATTGGCGCTGCTGCATTCGTATCAACACTTTGCATTTGCATTGTTTTCGTGCCTATGTTTTTCTTGTCGGGTGTTGCGCGCTTCTTGTTTGTTCCCTTGGCTGAGGCAGTCGTCTTTGCCATGATCTTCTCTTACTTTTTATCCAGAACATTGGTGCCCACACTGGTCATGATGCTCATGGACGGCGTTCATGAAGCCAGCCAAAGTGGCAAGCCCAGTTTGTTGCAACAGGTCTACCGAAAATTCGATGCCCAATTTGAACGGGTGAGGCGTGTCTACACACTGTCTTTGTCAGCAGCCCTCACACACCGCGGAAAGTTCATGGCTTACTTCTTCGGTTTTTGTGTTCTGTCTTGTGCCATTTACCCATTCTTAGGCCGTGACTTTTTCCCAAGCGTAGACGCAGGCCAAATTCGATTGCACATGCGCGCGCCCACGGGTACACGCATTGAAGAAACCGTGCGCATTGCCGATGCGGTTGAAGCTGTCATTCGTGAAATCATTCCGCAAGACCAACTCGAAACCATCCTTGACAACATTGGCTTACCCAACAGCGGTATCAATTTGTCCTACAGCAATGCCGGCACGATTGGCACCATGGATGCCGAAATTTTGATGTCCCTGAAACACGGCCATCAACCTATTTCGCATTTCATGACGCAGATGCGAAATGAACTGCCCAAGCGATTTCCCAACATTGAGTTCTTCTTTCAACCTGCAGACATTTCTACTCAAATTCTGAACTTTGGTCTACCCGCCGCCATTGACGTTCAGTTTTCAGGCGCCGATGTGGCAGGCAATTTAGATTTGGCCTCTGAATTGACCCGGGCCATTCAAAAGATTCCGGGTGCTGTAGACGCGCACGTGCACCAACGCTTAGATGGCCCCACTGTCGATTTGCAAATGGACCGCACCCGCTTGCAACAATTTGGTCTGGGCGCAACCAATGTGGGTCAAAACGTTTTGATTGCCTTGTCAGGCAGCTCACAAACTGCGCCTGCATTTTGGTTGAATCCGCAAAACGGTGTGGTCTACAACGTGGTGGTTCAAGCCCCTCAATACAAGGTGAACTCTTTGGATGCTTTGCTCGGCATCATTGTTGGCTCCGCGCCTAATGCCAACAGTGGCGCCAACGGTGTTGCCCTTCCAACCACCACGCCTCAGCTATTGGGCAACTTGGTCGAAGTGAATGCGGGGCGTCAAATGCCCATTGTGTCTCGGTACAACATTCAACCTGCTGTTGATATTTATGTCAGCGTGCAGGGTACCGATTTGGCCAGCGTGGCCAATCAAGTTCAAAAATTGATTGACGAATTCAGACCCAGACTCAAACGTGGCAATCAGGTCGTCATGCGCGGTCAGGTTCAGACCATGCAATCGTCTTTCATTGGACTGGGTGTGGGTTTGGCCATGGCCATTGTCTTGGTCTATTTGTTGATTGTGGTCACCTACCAATCTTGGATTGATGCGGCCATCATCGTGACAGCCCTGCCCGCTGCCCTGGCAGGCATTGCATGGATCTTGTTTATCACCGGCACCACCTTAAGCGTGCCGGCTCTCACAGGCGCCATCATGACCATGGGCGTTGCCACTGCCAACAGCATTTTGGTGGTGGCCTTTGCAAGGCAACGCCGCGAAGATGGCGTGACGCCATTGTCTGCAGCCTTAGAGGCCGGCTCTACCCGCATTCGCCCTGTGCTCATGACGGCCTTGGCCATGATCATTGGAATGATTCCCATGGCTTTGGGCATTGGCGAAGGTGCCGAACAAAATGCGCCACTGGGTCGTGCAGTGATTGGCGGCTTGCTGTTTGCAACCGTCTCAACACTGTATTTTGTCCCTGTTGTTTTTGCTTCCATTCACCAACATCTGCAGCACCGACAAGCGCAAAAAGATGCATCTAAGAGTGTGCCCCCCGTGGCGCAGGAGAACTGATTCATGTCTGAAGAACGTCATACATTACTGGCCATTCACTCAACAGGCGCAGCAGATCCGCATGAATTGTTGCAGCGTCAAGAGGTGATTCGCCGCAGCAAAATAGCGGCGGCTGTGGTGGTTCTGCTCTTACTGCTTGGCGGCGCACGAACCGTTTTCAGCCAGTCGCAAAAAATGGAGCAGCTCAAGGCAGACATTCAAACGCGCAGTCAAATCAATGTCAAAACGCAAGTGGTTAACTTGCGCGAAGCGGGACAAACAGTGGCCTTGCCAGGCAGTTTGCAAGGTTACGTCCAGTCCCCCATTTATGCGCGTGTGCCGGGCTATGTGAAAAAATGGCACAAGGACATTGGCAGTCGCGTTCGCAAGGGTGAAGTTCTAGCCGAATTAGAAACGCCAGAGACCGATGAACAACTGGCGCAGGCCCTGGCCACCAAACAACAGTTGGCTGCAAGTTTAGAACTGGCGAAGAGCACCGAGGCACGCTGGGTTGCCCTGCGCGCCAAAGATGCCGTGTCACAACAAGAAGTTGACGAGAAACGCAGCAACACCACGCAGGCTCTGGCGAACTTGGCCTCGGCCGAAGCCAACATGCAACGCTTGAAGCAATTGAGCAACTTCAAAAGCTTGATTTCACCCACAGATGGCGTGATCACACGGCGCAACGTAGACACCGGCGACTTGGTTGATGCGGGTGCGGGTGGAGGACTTGCTCGGGCCTTGTTCGTGGTCACACAAACTGACCCGCTTCGTTTGTATGTCAATGTGCCGCAAAGTTACGCGCAACAAATTAAGCCTGGCCAAAAAGTCAGCGTCTCTCAAACAGAATTGGGTGCCAAAAAATTTGAAGGCAAACTGGCTCGCACAGCCGCTTCGATCGACCCCTTAACGCGCTCCATGCAAGTCGAAATTAGCCTTGACAACAAAGATGGCCTCTTGCTGCCGGGCGCCTTCGTTCAAGTCGACCTGCCACTGCAAAAGAAATCAACGCTCACCATCCCCAACAATGCGCTGATCATTCGCGGTCAAGGCATTAAAGTGGCAGTGGTCGGTGCAGACAATCGCGTCAAAATGCAAGCCCTTACCCTGGGACGCAATTTAGGCGAGCAGGTAGAAGTATTGAGTGGCCTGGAAAGTGGAGTTCGTTTGGTGTTAAATCCGCCCGACGCACTCAGTGAAGGGGATACGGTGAGCTTCAATCCAGACCCGCCTAAGACTGAAGCGCCCGCCAAAGATCAGGCTGCTGCGCAGAAAGACAAGCCGTGAAACCCTTTCGCATCGCCACCATTGGATGTGTTTTGGGCAGCGCCGCCTTGCTCTTAGCTTGCGCTGCTGGCCCCGCCTATGTGAAGCCCGCTTTGGATTTGCCCAGCACTTGGCAGCTCGATGCGCCTTGGCGTGCGGCTCAACCGTCTGACAGTTTGGCCAAAGGTGCATGGTGGGAGCGCTTTAACGACCCTGACTTAAGCGCTTTAGAGCAAAAAGCCATGCAAGCCAACCAAACGCTGGCGGCGGCGGCTGCGCGTTTGGAGCAATCTCGCGCATTGGTGGCTTCGAGTGCGGCCAGCATGTTTCCTCAGGTGAACTTGGGCACCAAAATTTCCGATCTTCGAATCTCTGCCAATCGGCCATTGACCAATTACAGCTCACCCAATCGGTCTACGATTCAAACCGACTATTCAAACGTCTTTTCGGTCAGTTACGAGGCCGATCTTTGGGGCCGTGTTCAAAGTCAAGTCGATGGCGCCACAGCCACTGCCGAACAAGTGGCAGCCGATTTGGAAAACACCAAACTGATTTTGGGGTCTGACGTTGCCGTGAATTATTTCAATTTGCGTGCCCTTGACGTGGAGCTTGATGTTTTAGCGCGCTCGATTGTTTTGCAAAATTCTTCTTTGGAATTGGCAAACCATCGGCGCAACAGCGGCACGGCCTCTGGTTTAGACGTGGCACAACAACAAGCCCTGCTCGATACCACCTTGACACAAGTTGATATTTTGAAGCGACAACGTGCACTGTTTGAACACGCATTGGCCACTTTAACGGGCACGCCTGCACCGCAATTTCAAGTGCCCCCTCGCGCGGTCACCATGCTTCTACCTGTTGTGCCAATAGGCATCCCCTCCGATGTGTTGGAACGCAGACCCGATGTGGCTTCGGCCGAACGTGCCATGGCAGCCGCCAATGCTCAGGTGGGCGTGGCCAAGGCTGCATTTTTTCCAAGTGTGATCTTTGGTCCCACCTATGGCAATGACAGCACGCGAATTTCCACACTCTTCAGTGCCCCCAGCTTGCTGTGGTCAGTGGGCGTCTCGGCCACTCAAACACTGTTTGATGGCGGCCGTATCAACGCCAATGTGTTGTTCAGCAAAGCAGGCTACGACATCACGGTGGCCAACTACCGAAGAACCGTTCTGACCGCCATGCAAGAGGTGGAAGACGGCCTTAGCAGCGTCAGCGCTCTCGACCGTGCCATTGCACAAGCCCAACGCGCCATTGAGAGCAATCGTCGGGTGATGGAAATCGCCAAGGCTCGGTACGAAGGCGGCGTGTCAAATTACCAAGACATGATCACCGCTCAACAATCACAATTGAACAGCGAACGCTTGGCCACACAGTTGCTGGGCCAAAGACAATTGGCATCTGTCTTCCTCATCAAGGCATTGGGCGGTGATTGGCCTGGGGCGCGCAATGACCGATGAAGAAATCGCTTGGCTAGACCTTAACACTGTAGCCAGACTCATTCGCGAGCGCGTTCTCAGCTCAGAGCAAGTGACCCAAGCGCTACTGAGGCGCATCGAAAGACTAGATCCCACACTTCACGCTTATGCCTGCGTGACATCCGAGTTGGCATCAACCCAAGCTCGCGCGGCCGACCAGCGCCAAGCGCAAGGACAGGCGCTGGGCCCTTTGCATGGCGTACCGATTGCTGTGAAAGATCTGTGTTGGACAGCCGGCATTCCCACGGCTGCAGGCATGCAGATTTACAAAGATTTTGTGCCAGACCAAGACGCCACCGTGGTTCAGCGTTTGCGCGAAGCAGGTGCCGTGCTACTGGGCAAGTTGCAAATGACCGAGAGTGCATTTTCAGGTCACCATCCACTCACCGTCGTGCCAGTCAATCCGTGGGAAGCCTCAGCCTGGACAGGGGTGTCCTCCAGCGGTTCAGGCGTGGCCACGGCCGCAGGATTGTGCTTTGGTTCACTGGGGACCGACACGGGCGGCTCCATTCGCTTTCCCTCAGCAGCCTGTGGCGTAACTGGTCTCAAACCCACATGGGGGCGAGTTTCGCGCTATGGCGTGTTTGAGTTGGCAGCTTCGCTAGACCACATTGGCCCCATGTGCCGCACCGCTGAAGATTGCGGATTGATGTTGGGCGTGTTGGCGGGCGCAGACCCCAAGGACCCCACAGCCCTGCAAGCACCAGTGCCCGATTATTCAGCGGGTAACAAGGACAACTTGTCCGGTTTGCGAATAGGTTGGGATGCAGTCTATGCCTTGAACGATGTAGAGCCCGAGGTTGCGCAAGCCGTT